>NZ_DAIK01000014.1:0-3124 GCF_002496085.1 Methanosaeta sp. UBA458
TGGGATATGTGGATAGACGAGCCGATTTGTGATTATCCAACGGGTTTTGTTCCAATGGACTACATCAACTTCACCAAGGAGGCTGAGTTCGAGTACATGCCCGTCTCTTACCAGACTGGCACTTACGACCAAAAATGGATTGAGAAGCTGTGCGTGCAGAACTACAGAATCGGCGCTGTGCTGACTGAGATGTATACTCATGCCGAGCATCTGCAAAAGACCACAGAGGTCAAGACAAGGTCATACGGCTTTTGTCCTTATTGCTTGACTGATGCATACCATGAGGGCTATACGCTGGATAAGGATTGTTGCACTGGAGTTCTTGAAGCAAACCTCAACAGCAACGTCATCGGCGTTGCTCATATCGGCTGGATCTCTAGGGATCCTGCGCCCAACAAGCTGCTCAAGGGCCGCCATGCTGAGTACGGCAGATCGGTCGAGGATTTGACCGGCGTCTTCGCCATTCAAAAGTTCATACAGCTCTGGGGTAATTCCACCTGCGGCGCAATCAGCGTTGATTGGCTGCCCTGCGTGTAATCGCAGCCAATACCCATCTCCTTTTTTCAACTTGGTCTGCATTATAGCAGGATGTGCTGCAGCGGCAAGAAACTCTGTGCATTCTCATCAATTCCAGACAATGTCAAAGAACCAAAGCCTGGCTTAAATATCGTCGGGATCTGGCCATCACTTCGGTGATCGGCTCCTCCGACAAGGGCGCTGTGGATTTTCGGCGCTGGCCTGCCTGGGACTTGAGATCTCATTCTCTTGGTGATTTCTTTGGGGTGGAAATGATCTTTTCAGCTTGAAGCTTGAAGCGAAAGGTTTTATATCGGCAATTAACGTATAGTATGTTGGCGAAAGTCGATGGCTATTTTTCCCTCCTACATCCAATTGACTTTTGCCTCCCTCCTTCTTATCCATATTTCAGGAGTTATGGGGCATAATGGCTGGCCAGGTCTGCAGCACCATTTATGGTATCTGGGTTCAGAATCGATTTTGTAAAAGGGAATGGAACTACAACGATCTTTCCTCTCATCAATAGATGTCAGGCTCATTATCTACATATTTAGATAGCGCCTGCTGCGAGAGTCTCATAAGTCCTCTGGTGATTTCTCTCTCACCGCTAGATTCCTCCAGGTTGTAAGGGAGATCTCGGGTTATGATCCGGCGCTCTAGAACCTCGCACATAGATATTACCTGGTAATTCTTGCTATTTAGATCTTAATAGCCAGGGACGTGGCTTTCATAGCCATCCAATAGTGATAGGACCGGTTGCCTTTCTTTGTGGGATTGACCTTCTCCACCACCCACACACAAGAGATTTTCCAGCCCGCAGCATACATCTATGAGTCTTCATTGGCTGATATTTATCCTCCAATTGCCGTCCGCACTGATGTCTAGGCAGTATATTCCCCTATCTTCTATGCCTGTTGCTTTTGATCCATCAAATGGGCCAATTTCGTTTACCAGGAGATCAACCATCTCCCCATTGCTATCCAGCAGCCATATGGCAAAATTTCTCTTCCCATCATGCTCCATTTCGAACCGTGCCAGTCCCGGGCCTAACTCGAATAATGGGGGGACTTGTTGTCCTGTTCCGCTAAATGTGATTGGAACGCTTTGGGCAGTCTCGGGTCTTGGTTGGCTTATATCCACCAGCCATGGACCATCAGCCTCTATATCCAAAACAAAGTCATCCGATTGAGATATCCCCACGGCCTTTGCGCCATCAAAATCCTCGACCTCATTGGCCAGCAGATCGACTTTATTACCACTGCTATCCAGCAGCCAGACGGCGAAGTTGCTCGAACCGGAGTGCTTCATGGAGAATATCGACAGGCCTTCATCCAGGAAAAACTCCTGTGATGCCTCCTGGCCATCTCCTGAAATGCTGATATTCTCAGGTTCGGCCATCGTTTCCGCATATGCGATGCATGGCCCTATCAGGAACAAAGATAACGCTAAGATTATAATCGATCTCATTCGATCCCTTTATGCTCAGTCTTTATCTGGAAGATCTATTTAAAAAACCTTCGGGTTTGCATACGGTACTCCCGTGTCCGCGGGCGGCTCGTAGACTTGTGTGCGCCGGAGATTGCCACCTGGATCTGCTCAGAGGGCGTGGATTACTGTTGGGATGTCTGTCTCCAGAACATCGCGCCTTATTCTAAGAGCTTTCTAAATTCTTCCTCTGTTATTTCAAGCTGTTTTAAAATTTCGTACAAAAGCCAGCCTCCAATCTCGCTATTGCCATGTATGGGAATGGTTGTGGCTCGGCCATCGGGATGTTTCCATCTGGCATGGCTGCCCTTTTGCCTTACCACTCGAAATCCAAGTTTTCTGGCTGCTTTTTGCAGGTCTTTAGCTTTGGCAGGCATGAGTAGCCAACGCATCAATATCCGCGGGAAGCATGCGCCCTTCTTCTTTGTACTCATCCCGTATCATCTCGAAGACGTTTGTCAGCTCCATCTGAGCCTCCTGGGGGGTCTGGCCCCAGGCATGGCAGCCAGGAATTGCAGGTACATAGGCCACAAATGTACCATTGTCTTCGGGGCGAAGGATTACAGTGTAGTCATAAAGGCGTTTCATTGGTCTTCAATTTCTCCTTTTTCAGATATAAATCTACGCAAAAGAGCCTTATGACTGCCAGTCTTCACAATGACTCTCGGACCTTCTAACTTTCTGGCCTCGGCATAGATCTTCGAGGCATGCAGAGTATCGCCTATCTCATGACAGTCTGCTATGCTTCCACCAGCCTGCCTTCCCGGCGCAGCTCGCCAGTTGCTTTCATCACCAGATCAAAATCAAGCTCAAGATCCCTTGCTGCCTCATCTGGATAGGCTTCCCCTCTGGCCTTGTAGTAGCCCAAAATCTCTTTCTTGGCCGTCTGGAAATCGACTTCCCTGCATTTGATGACCTTGATTTCAGACAATCTGTGCCTGATGGCGTCTCTGACAAAATCGGACTCATTGAGGTACAATCCCGCCTCGAGCAGCTCCCGGATCTGCGCTGCTTCAGCGGGCGCAATCTTTGCCCCTATTGATACTGACGCAGGCGGAGGCATTCCTTTCTTCGAAGCGTCCATATGTTAATTATGGTGAACTTTGGTTAAAAAGGATACCGT
>NZ_DAIK01000142.1:0-12554 GCF_002496085.1 Methanosaeta sp. UBA458
GTGATGATTATCGTCTCGGGAGCAGCAGGTATGGTGATCTTAGTGGCGTTGGCAAGCGATGCTGTCTCTGCGCCCAAATATCCCAGGTCATCGGGTAGAGTCGGATCGATCTTGCCCGGCACAGTCACAATATAGCTGTCGCCATGCCTCTCGACAGTGTTGGTGGAAAACTGATACTCGAGAATGCTCTCAGGATCTGCATCCACCTGGACCATAGCCCCCTGCAGCTTGAGCTGAAGGTACGATCCGCCCTGAAGGTCCAGGCCGTACTTAAGGCCGAAGGCCCCCAAACAGATCAACGCCGCCGCTAGGAATAAGGCGAATAATAGTACCCTCTTGTCTTTAGACAGGTCTTCTATCAAGCTCATCTCTTCTGCCCCCTTGCTGCCTTTCGTGGCCGGCTAAGGTACCATCTCAGCCCCTGAGCATTGGTGACCCAGGTGTTAAAGAGATCCGCTGCCAGGCCGAAGATGAGCACTGTCGACATATCGGCTATCACATCCATTCTGCTGAATGAGGGCAGTACGAGGTGAAGGAGGTTGGAGACCAAAATGAGCGATATCACAGCGGCAGCTGAGGTTCCCGCCATGGTTAGGCCTGTGCCCATTGCCCCCTTTATCTTATCGTCTGTATCCCCTTTGCGCTTCAAGACCCTCATGGTGAGCAGAATATCGGTATCAACAGAGTAGCCGATGAGCATGAGAAGCGCAGCCACAGTCCCCAGGGAGAGCTGGACTCCAGTCAGATTCATGGATGCCGCTGCCGTCAATATGTCAGCCAGGGCGCAGAGCACCACCAGCAATGAGACAAAGGCCTGCCTGAATACGATGAATACCACCAAGGCCATGAGGATGAACGAGAGTGGGAGGTACCTTATTACCTGGGCCTGAAGCTCCTGGCTGTATATGGGTCCCATATGTCTGATCTCAGCATTATCGCCGTACTTGGTAACGATCTGCTGAGCAAGTTCTGTATACTCCTCATCGCTCATGGGGCCGAACTGAATCATGTATCGGCTGCCCACGTCTCTCACATCTGCCAGAGGGTATTTATCATACTCTACGACCACGGCATCTTTAGATTCAGTAGCCGGCACTGTTGCTAATGTGCCTCCCGTGAACTCTATCCCCAGATTCACGGGCGATCCCGTGTTGAGATAGGTTACACCCAAGCTGATCAATGCTAAGATGATGACGATTATGGGAATCAGCATCATCTGCTTGGGCGGATACTTGGAAATGATATCGTCCAGTTCCATATAATTCTCCTCGAAATCGATCTGATCAACCCACCGCTTGGTTTCTGTGGCTCTGGTTGGTGTCTGCTGGCCTATTAGCCGGCATCAAATGACTCATGATTAGCATCTTCTGGCCCTTTTTCAGAATATTTAAATCTATTTACAGCATGCTATCCGATTTTTTCCCATTTCTGCAGGCTTACCACCTGAGATAGCGTCTTTCCCCGGCTGATCTCCTCAAAGAGCCTGTTTTCCGTCTTCTCGACCTCTTTTGCTCTTCTTGCGATCTCATATGCCCTCTCTTTGGGAATTACCACCACTCCGCTGTCATCGCCAACGATATAGTCGCCAGGCCGGACCGTCTGGCCGCCACAGACTATCTCAGAGTTGATCTCTCCCATACCTTTTGGGTCCCCTGCATTGGGAACTACATCCGACGAGAAGAGCGGGTAGTCCATCGGCCTTATCTCCTGCAGGTCTCGCACTGCACCATCGACGACCACGCCCTCAATCCCACGGATCTTGCAGCTCAGGGTGGCCAGTCCTCCCCAGGGGGCGATGCTGTTGCTTCCGTTGTAGATCACCAGCACATCACCGGGACCGGCCAGGTCTATGGCCTCGACGGGCTTTGCCCAGTCACCGGCGAAGGTCTGCACGGTTATCGCCTTTCCCACGATCTTCTTTCCCGGAATCAGGGGATGAATTCCGCGCATGGCCCCTTTGCGGTGCATGGCATCGGAGATATTGGATGAAGAGACGCTGCGCAGCAGGGAGACGATCTCCTCTTCCAGGCTCATCTTGGGGGCGGTGCTGGCCTGGGCAACGTCGATAGATTCGCGAATCTTCCGGGCTGACTCGGTAACATTCGCGCTGCGCACTATGCTTCCGCCGACAATGACAATGGCGGCACCGCTGGCCACGGCGTCAGCAGCGGAAGCCGCGTCCATTCCCCCTGCAGCAGCCACCGGGGTCTTTACCTCTTTGACGATCTGCTTGAGAAAATCTATGGTGTCCTTGCCGGTCATCTGCTGGTCTATTCCCACATGAACGCAGATGTAGTCCACTCCCAGTTCTTCCAGCTCACGGGAACGGCCAACCGGATCGGGAACCGTGAGCAGATCCATCATTATCTGCACGCCATACTTGCGCGCCGCCCGAAGTGCATCCTCGACGGTGGAGTTGTCGGATGCTGCGAGCAAGGCCACTATATCTGCCCCGGCCTTGGCCGCCATCTCCACCTCCATGGCACCGGTGTCGACGGTTTTCATATCCGCTACGATCTTCGTCCCGGGAAGGGCTTTCTTCATCTCGCGCACAGAGTCCATGCCCTCGCTCTTGATGAGGGGTGTTCCGGCCTCGATCCAGTCCGCTCCACCAAGGACGGCCTCTTTGGCTATTTGAATCGATCTGTCTAGCTCCAGAAGATCCATTGCCACCTGTAGAATGGGTTTAATACCAAATCACCACCACAACATAACAAGCTAGAGAAAAAGGATGCATGGTATATAAAATGAAGCTGGCAGAGATTTCTGAGGTAGAGCTCAAAGACGATCCCTTTCTACCACACAGCCTTGGCTTTGCCAAGCTGCATGGGAACGGCAATGACTTCATTCTGGTGGATGAGATCTCAAGGGAGCTCGTGGCTGAGAGTGCGAAGAGTAGATTTGCAATCGCTTGCTGCCGTCGTAGCTTCGGCATAGGAGCAGATGGTGTCCTGTTTCTGGCAAGCAGCCAGCGTTCGGACCTGGGCATGAGGTTATTTCAGCCGGACGGCTCAGAGGCGGAGATGTGCGGCAATGGCATACGCTGTCTTGCCAAGTACGCCTGGGAGTCGGGGTATGTGGGTCAATCCTTTGATGTGGAGACCTTAGCGGGCATCATACCGATTCAGGTCCGGGAGAGGGATGGCAGCTTCTGGGCCAGGGTGGATATGGGCGTTCCCAGGTTCAATCGTCCATCCATTCCCGCCTGCGGTTCTGGTGATCTCATGGACGAGCAGATGGGGGAATTCAGGGTCTGTGCAGTGAATACTGGTGTTCCTCATGCTGTTATCTTTGTGGATGACCTGGACATAGATATCTACGAGGCGGCACCACCAATAAGGCATTGCAGCGTTTTTCCGGAGGGAGCAAACGTCGATTTCGTCAAGCTGGGCTCATCACTGCAGATCAGAACATTCGAGCGAGGGGTAGAGGGCGAGACATTCTCCTGTGGAACCGGGGCGGTGGCCTCTGCCAGCGTTGCCCGCAGAATGGGGCTGGTCGGGGATGAGGTGCTGGTGGAGACGAAAGGTGGGCCGCTGATCATTAACTTTGAGAAGGATAAGGCCTTCATGGAAGGGCCGGCAGTGACTGTCTATTCTGCAGAGATGGATGAAGAGTACTGGTGGAGCCTATTTAGGGAGATGTGATAATATCATAGCGACAAGAGGCCGGATCGTGGCGGGACTCTCCGGGTTGATGATTCTGCTTGTCCTCCTGGTTCCGATCAATGCAGATCATTATTTGATGGAAATAGGCAGCAAGAGCAATCCTAATGCCCACCTCTTCTCCTATGACCAGAAGTTTCGCGAGAGCACAACAGTTAAAAATTATCCCCTGCAAATGACGGCGACCAAGGAGTTTACCGATGCCACCCGCCTCTCGACAAAGATGGAATTGCGAACAGAGGCCAATCTCACCGAGATCGTCATCGATGCGGATTTCATTGGCATTGGACGCTTAGGCTATCTAGTTCTGGATCCAGAGAAGGGGGATTTGAAGCATGAGCAATCGCGGATCAACCACCTCTTCATAGGCAACTTCAGCATCGAGGAGCAGATAATAGTGGCCAAAGACCATATGAATGAGTGTGGTTATGGCTCTCTTCCCTGCGCATGAGTGTTAACTGAAAGAATTCGTCCTATATATTTTATTTTATATTATTTTTGCAGGAAAGCTGCTCGGCCACGATGCGGTCCATCTTTTCCAGGAATTCCTGTTTTGCCTGCAGAGGAATGGTCGCTCCGGCGGCGACGTTATGGCCTCCGCCCACCCCTCCAACCGCCTGGGCGGAGAGGGATAGGGCATGTGCCAGGTCCAGGCCGGAGCGGACCAGATCCTGGGTACCCCGGGCAGATACCTTGAGATCCCCTTCCACATTCTGAGCAAAAGCGAGGATAGGCCGGCTGCGGTCTGCCATCTGGAAGCTCATGCCGGCCACGATTCCTATTATCGTATCCAAAATCGCATCTCCGGCGTCGAAGTACTGGATGCTGTTCAATGGGGTGATTCCCCTCTTTGAAACCAGCTTCAAGCCAGCCACCAGGTTCTGGCGGTGCTGGCCCAGGAGGGTATGGGCTTCATTGAAGGCCTTATCCCTATCTCCTAGGCATACCTCCAGCCCCACCCCGGCATGACCATAACGGGCGGTGGCGTTCAGCAGGGTGGAGTACTCAGAGGCGTCTCTGAGCTCGGTTCCCTCCCTCTCCTTCAGCAGGATATAGACCTCTCCGATCAGCCTTTCCAGCCTGATATTGGAAATGCCATTGCGCAGCCCTTTCTGAACGATGGCTGTGACCAATGAGGCCTTCTCCTCCTGGCTGAGATCTATCCAGCGCCTCCACTTCTCTCCACCCAGGCTTATTCCCACCTCCTTAAGAAATGCAATGCAGGCGTCCTCTTTTCCTGAGAGGCCGGGAAGGTATGGATCCTGGGAGTACTCCAGCATCTTGTAGACCGGGCGGGTCTGTTTGCCAAAGAGCTTGATGTCTCTGGAGAAATGGACTGCTCCTGCTCTTGAGCCTATGTCCAGGATGTAGCGGTTCAGACCGATAAGCTGACCGCTGGCCATATCCTGCAGGTCTCCCACCGCCCCCACCACCGCTAAAGCTGCCAGATCGTCGTTAGCGCCAGGGCTGGATGCCAGGGCTCTGGCCAGAAGAAAAGCGCTACCGCTGCCGCTAAGCTGGTTTGCTCCATCTGCTCCCACCAGATGAGGGTTGATGTGGGCCAGGGGTTGTGCTGGGCAGGCTTTGGGCTTATGATGATCGGCTACGATGGCCTGCAGGTTCCTGTCCAGGATCTCCTGGATCATCCCGCTGCCCAGATCGGTGAATATGACCAGATCCGCACCCTGGTCGGCAACCTCCTCCAGAGCGTTCTCATCAAGCTGCCGGAAGAAGAGGGGCTTGTAGTCGATGTTATGCCTATCCAGGGCGGCGCATATTATGGCAGCAGCGGTGAGCCCATCTGCATCCACATGGGAGACAACCAAAATCTCCTTTTGCCTGCAGATAGAATCAGTGCAGTCTTTGCATAGCTCCTTCAGCTTATCGAGCTTCAGGGATATGTCCATGGCATCTGCCCCTTTTGCCATATCACTTTCAATTTGATGAATAATTTATAAGTCTTTGGCTCGGGGCGAAGATGATCTTCTCCGCATTGATTTGTCCCGACCAGCTCGTTCCCAGAAGCCTGAAGCTGCCCGGCATTCTCTCCATCACGGGATAGCTTTTAATGGTGGTAACATTGGATGGTTGTGCTTTTGTGAACAGGAATTGATCCAGAATGGTGATGTTCTCAGAGCTGTTGGTGGAGAATATGTACTTGTTCAATATCTCGCCTGTTCCATGAACCTCTCCAATGGCTTTGGTGTTCTCCGGAGAGCCCATCTCGAAATTGGTCATGACGGTGCCGGTTCCGGCAACGTTATGACTGTAGTCGATGTTCAAATTCGATGCTATAGCATCTCCCATAACCAGGATCAACAACGCTGCAACGATGATCTGGGAGGCTTTCTTTATCATCATGGTCTCCTTTGCGTTTTCTCTTTTCTTATTTAAGACCGGCGAGGAGCTGTCTGCTATTGACCATGCAGACTGGATGGGATATTATATGAGTTGAGATAGTAGGAGGCATTGATGTTCATGACCACCACCGAATCAGAGCCGACTACCGAATCAGAGCGAACATTCAGCCAGCTCGATATAGCGCCCACTGTCGCTCGATTGCTGGGAATCCAGTTGCCTCTCAATGATGGCAGGGCAATCGATCTGGTGGAGGGCTGGGGCTGCAGGAATGCCGCAATCATAATAGTAGACAGCCTGGGATATGACCTGCTGATGCATCTCTTGCCCTGTCTGAAGAATACATCTCGTCTAATAGATGATGGAATTCTTCTCAGAGCCAAAGCAGTCTCCAATCACACCACTCCTGCCATCGCCAGCATTCTGAGCGGCCTTGTGCCCGAGCATCATAAGATCTTTGATAAGGCAGGGGCAAAGGCCTCAAGCATCCTCAGCCTGCCTGAGATCGCCAGCGCTGCAGGTCTGCGATCTGCGGTGATAATGGAGACAAACGGAGCTGAGGTCTACGAGGGTCTGATCGAGATCATCCATGGAATATCGGACCGCATTCCTCCGGAGGAGTTTGATCGAGAGGCCTGCAGCATGACCCTGCAATCCCTGCGAGAGGGCCCCAGGCTTCTCGTCTCTTATTTTATTGGAATCGACAAAAGCGTGCACATGGGTCGGGAATGGAGCGGCATTCGTAGCGCTGTTTTGCATATCGATCGCTGCATTGGCGATATCACAGAAGAGGCAGATGAAAAGACACTGCTGATTATTTGCGGAGACCATCCTATTCATGCCGGGCCATTGAAGAGGAGCTCTGAGCCCTATTACGTTGCTCTGATCCTGGGGAGGGGAAGATCCAAGGATAATAAAGAGCAGAACATAGATTCGATAGGTTTAAATGTCGCAAGCGAATAACATGATCTGATGGACGAGGATCTCTCTGAAGTTTTTCAATTAATTGCTGAAGATGAGCGAAGACGCAGATATCTTAAAGAGGTCGGAGACTGGTTGATAGATGAGTACTTCGAGCTCCACCAGGCGTCTTAGACAATTCACAATATTTCACATCATAAATCTCATCAATCATCTCCTATCACATTATCGCCTCTATGCCGCGCGTCCCGCGCGCATAACTTCTAAAAATTTTTTTAGCAAACCAATCGTCTCATGAGTCTTCTTCTAAAATTTTCGATATTGGCTGCCATTGTGAAATGGTTTCACAGAGAATAAAAACCTCCGCGCAAAAAGACGATGCCTACTGATATCTGTTATGATAGTAGTAATCGCCTGAACACACTTTTCACAACCAGTTTTAACAAGATTTCTCGGTCATGTGGCCATTGTGTGAAATACTATTCTGACTACTATTTTGGATTTATTCTCGAAAATAAGCTTTAATAGATGTTTTAAGCAACTTACTACAACTATCGACTATTGGAAAGTTTTATATACCACTAAAACCAGGTTTACATTGTGCCAAAATGGCCAGACAACCTGTCTCAATACATATTGACAGGGCGGATGGAGGGCTTATTCGTCTGAGGGGATGGATGAACCTTTGCAGTATATCTGAGAAGTAGAAGCAGTGTCGAGTGAGCATATCTGGGGCATCGGAGCGATTTGCTCCATCACAACAATTGTGGTAGGGCTAAAAGTTCTTGATGGCAAGCTCACCACAATCCGACTGGAACGTCTACCAATAGGGATGGCATCGGGAGTAGCAATGAAGGGGATATCGATGATCTCAAAATGGTCTTTCGATGGTTGTATAATTGCTTCACAATTAGTCCGCTTCTCATATACAAATGGCACAAGGGGTAGCAAGAAGGAGTGCATAAGGATCCTGGTTGATCATCTTTCTGAATGACTGTTCACAGCTGGGAAGGGACGGCTTGTGAACGGGCGATGGGATGATCCACTGCCTGGATAGATCAAGATGCTCGTGGCTGGAAAGGGACGGCAATGAGCAGCTGTTGGCAGAGCTGGGATCGAGGTGCAGCAAGGCAAGGTATGCGAGCAAGGGAAGTTTGGCCTTGTTTAAAGGGAGACCAGGCAAATGGTCTTGCTCAGCCTATCTGTCGGATGAAGGGATGGCACGAGAAGCTGTGGATCGGATCAGGAAGGTGAGCAATCTTGCTGATCCGGTCAAGTGACGGAGAGCGGAACGAAGCGGGATGGATTTGCGGAGGGGGATACAATTGAGAGGACAGATCAAGCTATTTACATTGCGTATGAACCTGGAGAAATCTGATCAATCGAGGCTCTCCAGGATTAGAGACAGCAAGGGCATCAATCTCAAGCGGTATTGCTCCTCTGGGGAAGAATCAACCCTCCCAGCTTTCGAATTGATATCCTGATGGCAATACTACTGGAAGGATAAGCGGAGGAGAGCATGAGGATCCGGATTGAGATAGAAGATGGCGGATTCAAATCATCTCACGAATTTGAGTCGCAAAGCATAGATAAGGAGGCCTTAAGGG
The DNA here is from genome assembly GCF_002496085.1 of Methanosaeta sp. UBA458. Taxonomy (NCBI): domain Archaea; kingdom Methanobacteriati; phylum Methanobacteriota; class Methanomicrobia; order Methanotrichales; family Methanotrichaceae; genus Methanothrix; species Methanosaeta sp. UBA458. Next base: position 8,552 of record NZ_DAIK01000142.1, read on the forward strand.
ATAAGATCATAGGCTTTCTCTCAGCTTCCGGTATCTTCGATAGCAAAGATGAAAGGGGAGCAATAGCGACTGCACGTGATTACCGCAGCAGCGGCACTCTCATGGACCGCCTAGAGCACTTCATCAAATTCGAATTCTCCAATACCTGGTTTACATCTCAGGAGCTGAGGGAGCGGTATGAGACCGTAGCGGACGATATCAAGCTCAGCACAGTCTCTACTTATCTATCGCGAATGAACCGCGATGGTCTGCTGGAAAAAAGGGGAAACAGAAACAACAGGCAGTATAGACTGATTGAGATGATCGAGCCTGAATTGATACCAAGTCATAATTATCAGCGCCAAAACAGCTATGAGAAGAGAGGAGCAGAGGGTAGATAAAAAATATTGGCCGGAAGAGCATCAACCCTTTTCCACCGCCTCCGGGTTTCCACTGTAATTCCGGCCTTTCTGCTCTGAATCAATAAAGCTGGCTACTGGTCACATTGATGCTGTATTTAGCCAGATCGTTCTTTGGGTTTATCTCCAGCACTCTCTCGAAGGCCTGGAGTGCTTCCGGGAAACGGCCCTGCCCAGCAAGTGCCAGGGCCAGGGAGTATTGAGCGAATTCATTCTCCGGATCGAGGACGACGGCCCTCTGGAGGCTCTTTAGAGCCAGCTTAGCTTCTCCAGTCCTCTCCTGGGCTAGGCCCAGCTCCAGCCACAGAACGGGATCATCAGGAGATAGCCTGGTTGCATTCTCGAAGGCTTGCCTGGATTGGTTATGTCTGTCCATCAATCTGTACACCTGGCCCAGGTTGTACCAGATGTCCGCTGAGGATGAACTGATCCCAGCTGCTTTTTGCAGGCTTTCTCTTGCCTCATCGTATCTTCCCAAGGCAGCAAAAATGCTCCCCCGATTAGACCAGGCGGCGGAGTCCTCCGGATTGAGGGAGACGATCTCATTAAAGCACTGCAGGGCTCCAGAGCTATTGCCTGTGGCTGCCAGAGCCAGCCCTTTTCCCATCAGGCTCTCGGTGTCACTTGGCTCTTGGCTGAGAGCACTTTCAAAGAGGGGAATGGATTGGCCGTACTCCCCCTGGGCGCAGAGGATGTTCCCCAGTCCTCTGTAGCCCCGGACGCTGGGCTCTTCTGCTATAGCGGCCTCATAGTAGCTGCGGGCTTCTTCAAGTCTTCCCTTTTGATGGAGAGCTTCTGCTAATCCCATGAGAGCGTCCGGATTTTGCGGCTCGATATCCAATGCTCTATTGAAGCTCTCTATAGCCGGATCTATATTCGTCTGCAATAGGAGAATCTCTCCTCTTCCTATCCAGGCGGCGGAGCTATTAGAATCGTGTCCAAGAAGCTCCTCATAAGACTGCAGGGCCTGGTCGAGGTCCCCGAGATCCAACTGCGCTTTTGCCATTCCCAGCAGCGCTCTTGCGTTCTTCGGGTCCTGTCCCAGAATTAGGCCATAATGCTCTGCTGCTTGAATTGATTCATTCCTCTCCAGAAGGTCGTCTGCAATCTTCTGCAGGGCAATGATGTTGTCGGGCTCCAGCTCCAGGATCCGGCGATAGCACTTATTTGCCTCCTTTTCTCTGCCCAGACTGCTAAGAGCCAGCCCTTTTCCGTAAAGGGCGGAGACGTTATCTTTCGCGAGCAGGAGGGCAGCGGAATAGCTCTCTAGAGCTGACGAATAGTTCCCCATGGCCAGGAGAAGATCGCCTTTGCCAAGAATCGTATGGATATCATGGGGATTGATCTTCAGGGCCTGATCGAAAGCCTGGAGTGAGGAGCTGTAATCCTCAGTGGCATAGCGGACCATGCCCAGTCCTCTCCATGATTCGAAGTCCTCCGGGTTTTTCTCCAGTACCGTATAATAGTCCTCTTCTGCCCTATCGACCTGGCCGAGCTGACGGTAGCATTCTGCTCTGCCCTTCAGGGCGAGAATGTCGCTCTTATTCTGTTCCAGCAGGAGGTTGAAGCTATTCAGGGCCTCAGGATAGCGAGCCATGGTGAGGAACAGATCTCCCTGGTTGAACAGGATCTCTGTGTTGTTGGCCTCCAGGCTCAGCGCTTTCTTATAGCTTCTCAGGGCGTGATCGTAGTCCTCGAGCATCAACTGGGACTGAGCAAGGCGGTTATAGAGGGTCATGTTCCCGGGATCGAGGCGCAGGGCGCTGTCGAAGCATAGCTGGGCCATTCTGTACCTTCCTGTCTCCATCATTATCTCTCCTTTCAGGCTCCAGGCCTCATCGAGGGACTGATCTATCCTCAGAACCTGGTCGAGAGAGCGAATTGCTTCTTGAAGATACCCCAGCCCGAAGAGGATCTGTCCTTTGAGCAGCCATGCTTCGGCCAACTCGTCATCGATCTCCAGCGATAGGTTGATTCTCTCCAAGGCCAGGGGATATGAGCCATTCTGGCTGTAATTCATAGCCTCTCTCAAATAAAAGTCGGAGTTAGGGATGGAGGTACCGCCGGTGGTGGCTGAGGTAGGAGCGGATTCGAAGAGGATCAAAGCACAGGTCAAGAGAAGGCAGATTGACAGGACCCCTGTCCAGAAGGAGCGTTTATCCATTGGCATCAGGATCATTTGTCATCGCTTATGGGATAAAATTAACCTTCAAAAGAGGAGTTTTTCCCCGCCATGAGTATCATTGCAGGATCAGTTCCACTATATCGCCATCATCGAGCCTCAGCTCATCCCGCAGCCGCAGGGGAGATATGATCTCCACCAGATCCGGAGGATAAGAGCTCCTGTCTGGCCGGATGATTGCCCCCTCCAGGCCATTTAATTTTATCTTATAGCACCTGCATTCCCCAAAAGACCTCTCCTCCTCTCGAAATCCCTCTATGAGGATCTGATGAGGACCGGGATTGAAGGGCTCATCGAGCTTTATGTTAAGCGTGCCGGGAAAGGGCACAAATCCCAGCTTCTGGATGAACTGATGGCGATAGCCCTTTCGCGAGATATAGTACTGCCCCTGGCCCAGTCCGCCCACCACTCTTCCCCGCATCACCGTGGTTCTCTCCCCCGCAAAGAATTTAGGCCTTTCTCCTTCGTCCTCCTCCAGTGGTCAGGATCAGGTATATCGACTTGAACGTATTCCCGATGAAGAACTTGGGAGGTGTTCTCTTGCCTATGATCCTTGTCCTTCCCGCCTGGATGGCCTCTATCGCCTCGAATGCATCTGCTGCCTCTATCTCCGTGACTCCGAGGCCCACAGTGGCGGCAAAATGCGAGTCGCTCCCTGCGACTGCAGGAAGGTGGCGCCTCTTTGCTCCGATCAGCGCCCGGGCATTGGCTATGCCGAAGAGGTGCTTGGAGTTGTAGACCTCCACAGCATCGCACTCCGGTATGCGCCCGATGGCATGGCGGAAGGGGTGATATGGATGGGGGACTATAGCGATCCCTCCCTGCTCGCGGGCCAGGTCTGTGGTCTCCTCCGGGCTGAGCCCTCTGGGAGGCAGATCCTCAATGCCCAGGACCAGCAGATGGCCTTCTGAGGTTGTGACCTCTGCTCCGGGGATGAGTATCAGATCCAGCTTATCCTCTCGGATGATCTTCATCGCCTGCTGGGATCCTCTCAATGTATCGTGATCGGTAATCGACAGGCCGTCGAGGTCCCGGCGAGCGGCAGCCCTCAGAATAGTCCTGACATCGTCCCGTCCATCTGAGCAGTTGGAATGGACGTGCAGATCAAACCTCATTTAGAAACCCCGGGCACGGCCAGACGGCCCTGGAGAGCGGAAGCGGCAACAGTAGCAGGGCTGGCCAGATAGACCAACCCTCCTTTTCCCATTCTTCCTGGGAAGTTCCGGTTGGAGGTGGAGACGCACACCTCTCCTTCTGCCAGGACCCCCATATGGGCTCCCAGGCAGGGACCGCATCCCGGAGGACCGATCATGGCACCCGCTTCCACCAGAGTCTGGATGATTCCCCTCTTAAGCGCATCGAGCAGAACCTCTCTTGAAGCGGGTATTACCAGGGTTCTGGCTCGGACCCTCTTTCCCTTCAG
>NZ_DAIK01000042.1:0-20311 GCF_002496085.1 Methanosaeta sp. UBA458
AGCTCTGCTCCTGATAACCAGCTCAGAGAGCGTTCTCCGTCCTCTGGATATCAACGCCCATCTTGGTCTGCGGCGCGGGTCAGCGTCTCGAATAATCACCAATCTCAGGGATAAAGGACTGGTAGACCGAGAGAATTCGGAGATAGTCCTGGCCAAAGCCTCTCCAGCAGACAGCTTCAAAAAGCTCTACTATGCCCATCGGGCCTCTCCCTTCCTGCTTCTTCTCGCTGACGGACGGATTGAGCTCCTCTCCCGGCTGGACCAGAGCACGAAGAGCGCGAAAGAGCTTCATGAAGAAACCGGCATTCCTCTCAAGACCGTATACTACTATCTGCACGACTTGGCCCGCTTGGGCGTGGTTGTCACGACCAGGAAGAGAAAACACTCGTTATACTCCTTCAACTATGTCTACTGGGGCGCTCTTAAGGACTTTGTCTCTGCCCTGCAGGAGTACGACAAGTCTCGCCTTGTTCCCAGAGACGCCCTGCTCATTAAGATCTACAAAGACAGCGTTCTCTTCAAGAGCCTGCGAGTGCAGGATGCCACCCCCACATCTTTCAGTGCCTATATAGACTACGGGATTGAGCTGGGCCTGCGGGACAATTACTACACATTGCCCAAGAGAGAACTGTCTATTGAGGATGTCTTCATCCACTCCTTAGACTCGGCAGAAGGCCGCTCTCAAAGGCTCTTTTGCATATTGTTCTATTTGAGGAACAGGGATAAATTGCAGAGCGTCCTGCACCCAATGGCGAAGGATATAATGGCGGTTTTGCAGGGAGAAAAGGTCAAAGGCTATCCTTCGATGGAAGATGTCGAGGATAGGACGGAGATGTATGGCATCGAGCTATGACAAGATAAACCGGAGAGAGGAGGTTAATGAACTCTTCGAACAGCTCGGCCAGGTTCTTGATCGAAAGGTCCAGGTCCTGCTCATAGGCGGGGCCGTGCTGCTGGAGCAGGGACTTAAGGACTCCACCAAGGACATCGATGTGGTCTGCAGAAATGAGAATGATAAAGAGATCCTTCTCTTTTCCGCCAGGAGACTGGGGTTCGAACTGGTTGGCCCGGAGAAGAGACACGCTCGACTGGGTGTCAACAGGCTGGCTGTGAAGGGTATGCGAAATCTGGACGTCTTCGCTGGCAGGATCTCTTACGACTTCGAATTGAGTGAGCCCATGTGGCAGCGGGCCATCGTGTCCAGGACCTTTGGAGATCTGGTGGTGAGGGACGCTTCGCGAGAAGACATCCTCGTCATGAAGCTGATTGCTAACCGAGAAGGTGATGCCGACGATTGCGCCGCTCTGATGGGAGGTGGCCTCGATTTCGATGCCGTTTATGAGGAGATAGAAAGGCAGTACCACAAGGCTGGCGAGCTGGAGCAAAAGATCTGGATAACCTATATCGAAGAGGGCATAGGCAGGCAGGAAGAGGAATTCAGTATGAAGGTGCCCATTGGGGACAAGATTTCACAGCTGGCGAATGAGTATCGAGAGAGGCTGTATCAGAAATTAAGCCCATCTAAACCAGGCTAATGGCAGAGCTGGAGGCATCATGACTGAGCAAAATCGCAAGCACGAAACGAAGGAGATCGGCAAGCTTCTATCCGAGATCGGGCGGATCAAGGGGCTGGCAGAGCAGGAATACGGCCCGTAGCACCCGATCACCAAGAAGCTCGCCAGCATGCATGCAGATGCCCAGGCGCTGCTGCAGGAAAAACATAGTTGATATCATTTCAGCGTGCAATGGCTATCTGAGCTTTACTGAGGGAAATATTATGATTTGAAACCAAACCCCTGCCCTTGCATTCTTTCGCTATCCGAACTGATCCAGAGTGCACTCCTCCGGCTCCTTGTCATCCCTCATCCGCAAGAATACCGGAGCTCTCAGGCCGCAGTCATGTGTCCTCTCCAGTGCGGTGACCTGCACCACCATCTTCGGCTCGATCCATACCACTCCCGCAGTTGCTGGCGGATTGGAGAACGGAGGCTTTTCCCTGGGCGAAAAGCGGCCGGTGATATCCTGCAGCTCCTCGTCTGTGAAGCCCGACCCCACTCTGCTGATGTACACCAGCTCGCCCTGGCTGTAGGCGCCGAGGAGCAGTCCGCCAAAATAAGGCAATCGATCTCCTTTGCCTGGAATATAGCCGCCCACAACCAAATCCAGCTTAAGGCTCTTTTTGATCTTCACCCAGTCCTGGCTCCTGGTGCCGGGAAGATAGAGCGACTCCAGCCTCTTGCCGACCACTCCCTCAATCCCCATCTTCAAAGCTGCCTGAAAATAATCCTCCCCTTTCTCGGGAAATGAGTCGATGAGGGTCACGGTCTCGCTATCCTTCAGGTCCGCCTCCAATTCCCTGAATAGTATCCTCTTTCTCTCTTTGAGGGGAAGGTGTATCAGGCTCTCTTTATCAAGACTGAGGATATCGAACACCACATAGCTGGCCGGCATGGCGCGGGAGAGGTAGTCTATCCTGATCGGATCGTTCTGATGGTCCCGCTCAGCCAGAGAACGGAAATTGGGAATGCCCTTCTTGAAGACGGTGATCTCGCCGTCCAGGACGCACTCGCCCTGCAGGCTGCCAAGGGCACTGGCCAGCTCAGGGTAGCGATAGGTGATATCCGCCAGCCTGCGGTTGGAGAGCAGGACCCTTTTTTTGGCCGAAGCTATGCAGCGGGTCCCGTCGATCTTCGGCTCGAAGATCCACCCCTCTCTGCTGAAGGGCTGGCCGGATACAGCCAGCATCGGCTTGATGGGATTCATTTCAGCGAATCGGCCGTCGCCCGCAGAGCCTCCATCAGGCTCTTGGCAGGAGGCTTCTCCTTCTTCTTCCTCTCCGGCACGCTCACGATACCCGCCATCTTGGACCTCACCAGGGCCTCAATTCTCTTCTTGTACTCATCCTCATAAGCGCTGTAATCCAGCTCTCCTGTCAGGCCGCGAACGATCTCAAATCCCAGCTCCATCTCCTTTTCCGATGGCTCGGGAAGCTCTTTGAGTACGCTATACCCCGACGGGTCCCTTATCTCATCAGGGTACCTCATGGTGGTGGCGGCGATTGCCTGCCGGTAGTAGTGGACAATGACCGGCCTCTCCCGAGAGTGCATGGTTATCCTGCCGATGGCCGCTTTGCCCGTCTTTTCCATCACCGCCCTCAAGAGAGAATAGGCCTCCTCTGAGCGGTCGGGCAGGAGCAGATAGGTCTTCTCAAAGTAATGAGGATCAACCTCAAAGAAGCTGACGAAGCGGTCGAGGGCTATGGTGCTCCTGGACTCGGGCTTCGCTTTATCTATCTCCTTTTTCTCTAAAACCACATACTTCTCATTTCCCAGAGGATAACCATAGACGATGTCCGCGAGCATGACCTCCTCCCCCTCCTGGCAGTAGCGCTTGAAGGATATGGGGGTCTTGCAGGCTTTGTGAAGCATGCGAAAGCTTATGCGGGTGTTCCGGATCATGGAGACGGCTTTGACCGGAATGTTGACCAGACCTATTCGCAGGCTGCCTGACCATATGGTTCTGGGAGGCGCAGAGGGGATTGGCTCCTCGTCCTCCGCCCCATCTTCCTCCTTTCCTGCTGTCTTTTCGACCAGCTGCACTACCTCGGCCATAGAGTATTATTAACCCTGGATTGTACAAAATCTTTTGCACCTTAGGCCATTTTTTTAGCCACCCGCAAGAGGCATATGCTCTCGGCACAATCTGGATAATGTGAATTTGGAGGAATGGAATCTGGAGAACATGAGAGAGATCCCCGGCTGGGAGGGTCCTGTCAGTCTCTCGGAGGGGGCTTACCGTTACTCGAAATATATACGCTGGATAAGGCTGTTCATCAATGCACAGATCGATGAGGAAGTGGATGGCGGAAGAATAGCCTTTTCCGGCGGCGCCGTCGGAGACTGTCCAAGCTTTGAGGTCAGACGAGAGAACGGCCAGTGGATGCGCTATGAGATTGAAATGGCATGGACGCCAAAAGGAGAGCCCGTTCTCAGGCTGAGGAACTATTCCTGCTGGGATCTGGTGTACGACCGCATCTCCGATGGCACTCAGATCGATGAAAAGATCGAGACGATATGCGATCTGGTAGAATACCTGGAGAGATGTCTATCCTGAAAGAACGCTTTGATGTAGCTGTCATCGGCGCCGGCCCGGCAGGCTCCATGGCCGCCAAGTATGCCGCCAAATCGGGAGCTAATGCGGTCATTCTGGAGGAGCATCCAGCGGTGGGCTGGCCGGTGGAATGCGCCGGCCTCCTGGGCCTGGGCGCTCTGGCGGAGTCAGAGCTGCCGGGCAGCTCCTTTGTCCTGAGGAAGATAAAAGGGGCAGCGATCTATTCCCCTGGCGGGAATCGATTGGACTTCAAAGCCCAGGATCCAAGGGCAAGTGTAGTGGACAGGAGGCTCTTTGACCGGGCGGCAGTCTGCGAGGCCCTGCAGGAGGGGGTGGAGATGAGGCTCTGCTCGCCGGTCAGAAGAATAAGACGGGAGGGGGAAGAGAGCGTTCTCTCCATTGGGGGAGGAGATGAGATCAGGGCATCGATTGTCATCAGCGCAGAAGGAGTCAGGGGCAGGCTGGCCCGGCAGGCGGGGATCATGCCTCCGGAGTTGGTTTTATCCGGAGCGCAGGTGGAAGTTCCCTTTGCAGTAGAGGATCCAGAATCGGTGGAGGTGCACCTGGGAGCGGCACCAGGCCTCTTCGCCTGGGTGATACCCACGGGAGAAGAGACCGCCCGCATCGGCCTGTGCGCCAGAGAGAGGGGATGCGAGCATTTGAAGAGATTTCTCGGGCAGGAGGTGATAAGGAAGAGGATCCTTGGATCGGCAACAACGATAAACGTAGGCGGCCTGCCGCTGGGCCCGCCCCCGGTGACCGTCGCCCAGGGCCTACTGGTAGTGGGTGATGCTGCCGGCCAGGTCAAGCCCACCTCGGGAGGAGGGATCTATCCCGGACTGGTGGCGGCCAAAATCGCAGGTGGCGTGGCTGCAGCTGCTGCAATGGAAGGCGACGGCTCTGCCCAGCGGCTGCAGGAGTACGACCGGATCTGGCGGGCCAATCTGGGCCGGGAGCTTGAGATCGGCATGAGGGCAAACCGGATGCTGAATCGAATGAGCGCAAAAGAATGCGACGAGCTGGTGAATTACCTGGCCGGAAGGCCCAGGCTCATCAAAACCATAGAAGAGCATGGGGATATCGACCGGCCCAGCAGTCTGATGATCAAGATGCTCTTTCATTTGGACTGGGATGGCTTGAAGCTGGCCGGACTGCTGCGCTATGCTTTGGGCTGAAGTATGGTGAAATCGGGATTCGTAGGCCTCACCACAAAGGCGCAAAGGCACAAAGGAAAATTTTCTACAGTACGTTAGCCACGCATTTTAGAGCAGAGCGATTATATTGTGATGAAGGGAAAATTTTGTGTAGTCCCGAAAATATTTCGTACCTGTCCTGTTTCGCTTCGTGTGAATAATTCATATTTTTTTATCATATACCAAATAACCATCCGAAAGTTCTTTCATATAATCTATCAATCGAACAAGCGGGGCAAGACAGTATGGCTGAAGATTATAGCAATTATATAAAAGATCCCAGCGAAAGAACAATTAGTATAGGAATCGATTGCCGTATTATTCCCTCATCACTTCTATATTTTAGAGAACGATGCCTGCGACAGTAGTATGCATTTCAAGTGCTGAGTGCCTTGTCGATCCGGCCGTATCGAACGATGTTGCCGTGATCTACTTTGCCATAGCCAGGACAGTCCCTATTCCAGCAGAAAGAGCCTGCCAAGGTGGACTACCCAAAAATGATATGATACCAAAAGATGTTCATAGTTTAGCGTCTTATTCATCCTGAGGTGGCTTAAATTGAAAATAAGACGGATTTTATGCGCTGGCACTATGGTCTTATTGTTCTTTGCAGTTATCAGCCTCGGTTCCGGCCAGCTGCCGACCCTTTCTGCTTCGCCATCTGCAGTAAACCCTGCAGATAAGATAACCGTCGTCTACTCTGGCGCACCAGGATTCGACACCGATTGGATCGCCATCTACAGGATAGACGCAGCGAATGAAAGATACGGGGAGTGGAGCTACCTGCGAGGCGAAAAGAGCGGGACTTTGACTTTTGCCGCCCCCCAGGAATTGGGGGAGTACGAGTTCAGGATGTTTGAGAACTGGGCCGGAAGCAGCAGTTATGAAGAGATCGCCCGGAGCAACACCTTCTCTGTGGTGCGGAGGGAGGCTTCCCCCGCCGCAAACGGGCACAATCTCCTAAATAAGTNNCTTGATTTCTAGATAGTGCCCGCAAACGGAGAGATCGAAGAAACCGTCGTTGCCCTTTACTACTTCGATGGGGATGCCGACGATGCGACCGGACAGCATCCCGGAGAATTATTTGGTAACGTATCCATCGTCGCAGAAGAGGGATACGCTCCTGCCCTGAAGCTGGACGGGAGCGGAGATTATGTGAGGGTAGGGAACGTCCACCAGAACCCGACGAGGGACCTCAAGCAAGGGTCTATAGAGATGTGGGTCAGACTTGAGTCGGCCCCTAAGGACTTCGTCCTAGCGGCGTCAGGGAGGGAGTACGGCGGAAGCTATGATGACGGATTCTACCTGGGTACGCACAGCAGGTACTCCAAAAACCTGGTCTTCATGATATGGGCTGGCGGATGGAAGGTGGCAGATAGCGGCATACCTCCAGAAGATCTTATCGGAGAATGGCGACATGTCATGGGGACCTGGGGGCCCCGGGGGGTGGAGATCTGGGTCGATGGGGTCCTGAAGGGAACTAATCCCCACACTGGCGGGCTTCCAAACCCGAATTATGCGACGGTCCTCATCGGAACAGACTCTTGGAGATCTGACACTCATGGGCTGATAGGAAGCGTAGTAATATGGGATGATCAGAGATCCTTATCTGATGGGGACTTCGACAGGTCGGAAGAGGTGGGGCTCGTTGAAGGAAGGCCGAAGTGTGCCGACTTCGATTGCAGGGAGGGTGCACCATGCCAGAGCCTCGACCTTCTACCCTGGCCGGTGGTCGATTATACCGATCTCGGGGCCAGCTCCACTGATAGGAACACAGCAGGATGCCTCTTAGACCCCGGGAGATACATAATCTGGAGCGGAAAGAGAGTCTCCGGATACATCGGGGTATCCGACGATTGGAAGGCCTATGGACCGTTTACCCTGAAGGGAGGGACAAGCTACCTCTTCGACGTCAGCGCCGGAACGCTGAAGCCGGTGGCACCGGAGGAGCTGAACTCCATGCTGAAGGAGGTGGGACTCAGTCAGGCGAGGCTCTGGTACAAGCGCTCTACGGCGGATCCCCATGTCCTCTGTGTCGAGATGGGCGATGCCCCTTGAGGAATTGGCAGCCATCCATAAACAGACCCAAACCTATCTTGGATGGGGTGTCTGACACCCCCCCAGATTTTATTTAAAAAAATCCGCCTTGCATCGGGGATAAAGGGAGTACGTGATCAACATTACATGTCTCCGGATCAGTTCGAATTGGAGGTTGCTTTAAATACTGTTGCTTAACTACCTGTCTACTATCAGGGGTTCACTCCTGGCTCTAGGGCTATCTTAATTATTTTTGAAGTTTAATGCCTGCTTTCCTGCAAAACTCCTCAAAAGGCATAGGCTCTTCATCACCGCCTTCATCGGCGTTCAACTCATCAATCTCTTTGTCGGTCAAGGAGTCTATGAAGGCATCAAGCTTTCGGGAACTTTTGTTCTTTATGATTTCAACTGACGAAGCCATCTTTTATAAACTCACATCGATGTCTTGGAATCATTTTTTAGCTCAAATATATCCATTACTACTTCTGACGCTGCATCCGGATTTTTCTTTTTTAGCTTCTTAAGGAACCGCTGTGCTTTCAGCTGGATGGTGAGTTGATAGATCAAATCAAATTGCCTCTACCCGGCTGTTGCCCAGCTCGTCCTCCACCACCAGCAATGTATTGTCGAACTGCCCCTGCACGTCGCTGATGTGGCTGATGGCGATTATCTGGGGAAAACGCTCTTCTAAGCTTCTTAACATCTGGATCATCTTCTCCCGGTGCTCGATATCCTGGCTGCCGAAGACCTCGTCTAAGATCAGGAAGGAGTAGCTCTCACCATCCGGGCCGAAGCGCATCAAGTACTCGCTTATGGCCACCCGCACCGATACGGCGATCATATCGATCTCCCCGCCGGAGTAGCGGGAGATGGGGTAGTAATTGCCGCCGTCCTCCACCTGAATGTTGAAGTCGTCGTCGATCTTCAGCAGGCTGTACTTGCCTGAGACCTCCTCCAGGATTTCGCTGGCCGCTTTGGCGATATCGTTTTTCACCCTGATCAGAACCTGATCCATAAAATCGTTGACAAGGCCTCGGGTCATCTCCACCACCTCCAGCCTCCTCGAGGTCTCTTCCAGCCTCTTTTGGTGCTCCTTCTTTCTCTTCTCCTCTTCTTTCAGCCTTGCCAGTTCCGCCTCCAGGACGCCAAGGCGAATCCTCTTATCGGACAGTTCCTTTTGCGATGCCACGAGATTCCTCTCCGCCTCGGCCAGGGCAAGTTTTGCCATCTCATGGGTCCTCTGGCTGTAGGCCAATGACTCCATCTCCGCCCTTATCCGGGCGATATCCAATTGCCTGGCTTCCAGGGCACCTTGAGACTCGGCCAGCTTTTCTTTGACCTCGGGCTCAAGAGCCAGGTGGATTTTTATTTTATTGGCTTCTTCCTCCGCCTGGGCCAGCCTCTTTCTCTCTGCCAATAAAGAGCTGTACTCTTCCGGATCAAAGCCCAGATCCTTGACAGATCTCTCCAGCTCCACCAGGGACCGGGAGGCTTTTTCTATCTCGCTCCTCTGAAGAGCAATCTTCTCCTCCAGAGCCGGGATCTCCTTTGTCCTCTCCAGAAGGGTGATAAACTGCTCGTGCGGGAACTTGCAGCTCTCCCACAATCTTTTAGCCTCGATATAATCAGATTCTGAGTAGCCCAGCTCTCTGATCTGCTCCTCCAGATGCTCCCCTCTCTTGGCCAGTGTCTCTATCTCTTCTTTTATCGCCTCCCGTTCCAGTACCCTCCGGGGCAGCTCCTCTTTTCGCACTGCCAGGCCCTGGCACTCCTCCGCCATTGGCGCGAGCTTTGTCAGAGCGGCTTCGACATCCTGGAGCCTTTTGGCGTCAAAGGAGACAGGACCAAAAGATCCGACCATAGCCATGATCCCTTCCATCTCTTCAGTGGCCTCTTTTATCTGCAAATCGGCATTTCTCATATCCGCCTGCAGAGCAGAGCGCAGGCTCTTTTTGGCATTCAGATCCTCGAAGGCCCCGGCCAGCCGGCTACGAGAGCTTGCCACCCCCTCGATCTTCTCAGTAAGTGAAGCTGCCATTCCCTTCAGCTTCTCCCTCTCCTCTTTTGCCTGGGCCAGAGCGGACTGGTACTTTCCGAGGAGCAGATCCCTCTGGCCCTCTATAGGCCTCTCGCAGGTGGGACAGAGCCCCTCACTTCCTAAAGATTTGACCTTTTTAAGTGCCCTCTCATTTTCCAGATACGTATTCTCTTGAACCTTCAGGCTCCCTCTGAGATCGGCTAAGGCGTTATTCAGCTCGGATCCGAGAGAATCAAGGTCCTTGTCCTGCCGGCGCAGTTGTTCCTCTCTCTCTTCCAGGTCTCCCAGGCCCAGAAGATTCTCCCGGATTTTTGCTGCCGCCTCCCGCAGGGCTGCTACCCTGCCCGCCAGGGCCTTTTTCTGGCTCTCCAGAAGGTCAAGCTCTCGTTGCCTTTCCTTCTCTCCGGAAAGCTTCGTCTGCTCAACTTTCAGCCTCTTCTCTTCTTCTATTGCCGGACAAAGCTCTTCGTACCTGGCAGACGCTCTTTGCAGATCCTCTATAGATCTGTCCGCTCGGACCAGGTTTGACCTTGCTCCTTGTAGCCTGATAGCATCCTCCTTCTGGCTCAGGCTGATTTTGGCATACTTCTCCCGCAGTTCTTCCAGCCTGGCCAGGAGCATTTGAACCTCTTTGTATTCCTCTTCCTGGGGCAGAAGCTCATCGAGCCTGGCTCTATCCCCTTCAAGCTGCACGAGCCTATTCTCATCATTCCCCAGAGCAGCTCTATCTCCCTCCAGCCGAGACTTTGCCACTGCTATTTTCCTGGAGATCTCCTCGTACAGATTCCTCCTGGGCTCAAGCAGCTCGAGCCTTGACAGGACTCCGGTCAGCCTATCCAGAGCCGGGCCGATCTCAGCCAATCTCCTCTTTGATGCCTCGATCTCCTTCAGACGCCCTTCATCTCTGGCTATGAGGATCTGGAGGCTCCCATACTCCTCCTGCAGCCGGGAAGCCCTTTCTGCCAGAATGCCATAAGAGTTCATCTTCTGGTTGAGAACATCCAAATCCAGGAGCCGCAACTCCTTCTCCCCCAGCAGTTGGGCTTCACATCTTTCCCCATCCTCCAGCCCCTTTCTGGCAAAGGATATCTCCCGTGATGCCTCCACCAGCAGCGCCTGGACATCTCCGATCTCCCCCAAGGCTCCGGCCAGCCGGCTCCTCTGGTCTTCAAGGCCAGACCGATCGGATTTGATCTGCTCCAGAGCGCTCTCCTTTATGTCCTCCAATCCCAGGAGCTTGAGCAGATACTCCCTCTTTCCCATTCCCCCCTCTTTGAGGAGATTGTCCAGGTCCTTTTGCCGGGCGTAGAAGGTCTTCATGAAATCCTGATAGCTGATATTGAGAATTTCTTCAAGCATTTTGTCTACATCTCGTGTTCCAGAAGATATTATATCATCATTTATATATAGAGTTGCATCAGGAATCAGGTTTTTTCCTTTCATGTTCCTAATTATTTTCATATCTATATTATCTTGACTAATAAATAGTATTATTTCCACGGGCTCATTTTCATTAGCATGGGTATTTTTTATAAGATTTCTCTTGATCAATGATGCTTTATTACCATATAGTGCCCATGCAATTGCTTCTACTATTGTACTTTTTCCTGAACCATTACTACCAATGATACCTGTCAATCCTTCCTGAAATTCAATTGTCGCGCGTCTATACTTTTTAAAATTACGTAAAACAAGCTTATTCAGAAGCATGAAGCCTCCCTAAGTTATGAATTGAAATTGCTCTTTTCATAACATCTTTTCCATATGTAGTAACATCTTTTGATATTGCGCTACTAATCTTATTTTTTTGTGATTCTTCTTCTAAAAATCTTGAAAAGGCCTCATCGAGTTGTGTGGAATCCGATTGAATATTATCGTTTTCTTCATCATCGTAATATTCGACTCTTATCTTTAGAAATAACGCAGAGGAACCCAATCTTGTTCTGTATGAAGGATCAATACTCTTAAATGCAGCTCTTGAAACATTTTTCAAATTTATCCTGATTATTTTGTCCTTAATATCCTCTTCGTTGCATAAGTCTAAGAGTTCTTCCGCCAAATCCGCAGTTGAAAATCCGGTGCAATCTATTGCAGGATGGTCAATCATATACTTTGGCCTTAAATCTATTTGTTCCACATTATTCGTATCAAGATCTACAAGAAGAATTCCTTTCTTATCAGATGACTCGCCAAAATTAAAATATTCAATAGATCCGCTATACCATGCATTCTCTGCAACTTGAGCTTGGTTATGATAATGCCCTAGCGCTATGTATGAAAAATAACTCTTGAGAAAGCTATCACTAAGTTCATGTTCGCCAACTGTCCTAAGGCGTTTATCTTTCAGTGATTCGATAAGACCATGCATAACGAGAACGTCAGAACCTGTTGGTTTTATTTTGCTGAATTCATCCAAGTATGCCTTATTATCAAGGCAGAATGGTATGCAATGAAAGACATAGTTTCTAATTGGAATGCTTTCATATTCATTGCGATGTACTACATGAATATGCTCTAGACCTTCAAAGAGAGAGAAAGGACTGGTAGTTGATGACGACTTAGGAGCATCATGATTTCCACTAATAATAATTGTGTGTATCTTTTTTTTATCTAGCTTTTCTATTGCACTTTTAAATACGTATAGCGTTCGTATTCTAGGTCTTACATGATGAAATACATCTCCTGCATGCACAATTGCATCTGGTTTTATATCTTTAATTATCTTGTCTATTGCATGCTCAAAACCTTGATAGATTTTTTCTTCAATGATATTTCTGCCGTATTGATCTACCTTATTATAGGCAGAAAAACCTAGATGCGAATCTGACATGTGAACTATCTTCATTTTTCTTAATGCTCCGCAATTTAATTAGGTGGTCTAACTAGCTTCTTGCCTCTGCTACTGCGATTCAGGTCTTTATCCTGCTCTTTCAATTGCTTTATGTAATCTTCATACAAATGAATGGTGGCAGGAATAGGGAAAGGCACCTTTAGTGTGCTTATTATTGCTTCACCTTTTTCCAAAGTTTGGATTTCTACATCAAGAGTTGTCAAATCCTGTTTTGCAGATTCCTCTAAGCATTTTCTATCATTTCTATCACCAAGGCCCATTATAACTAATGTATTGAACTGAGATAACAATAGCTTGTCTACTAATTTCGGCTGCTGAGTTATCGCGCATAGGCCAACGCCAAACTTTCTTCCTTCTCTGGCTATAATTTCGAATCCAGAGATGCTGCCATCTCCGCCACCAAGGACTCTTTGCGCCTCTTCAATTGCTATAAGGCAAATATTTTTATCATTATCCAAACTATCTTTTTGATATTCATCAAGGATGCGACGAGAAAGTAGCGAAAGAAGGAATAGCTCGCTTCTCTCCTTAATTCCTTCCATATCTATAAGAATAACCTTTCCTTCTTTGAGTTGTTTGATAATTTTATCGATGCTAGAATTTTTTTCATCTATATAGCTGTATCGAAGAAGCAAATTCAGTCTTCTTTTAATTACTTCAATTGTTTTTTCATGAATATCCTTTATTACTAACTCTCTATTCTCTTTAAAACTCTCAAGCCAATCGGCCGCGTTTTCAGAATCCAAGATTTCGATAGCTTCTTTTTGAGCGGGCCGCCATTCCCCAAATAGTGGCAAGATATCAGTTGGATTTATATCTCTTATTCCTATCTTTAAAGTCTCAACTTCAGCATTTTCTTTTGCATTTTTGTTGTTGGTGGAATAGCATCTTAAACCATTTTTGTACTTTGTTAAATGAAGTAAGCCTTTAGTATTATTTTTGGCACTTCCCAAGAGATATTCCCCATGTGGATCTGCAAGTAGAAGGCCTAGTTTTGATTCACCCATTGAGGCTTTCTTCATGCATGAAGCCGCAAAGACCTTCATAAAATTTGATTTTCCCATTCCAGTGGTCGCGAAAACGCCCATGTGATGATCCATGATCTCACTATTTAGTTTTACGCCTATCTCTTCAACGACTTGACTTCCATTTCTCAAATACCCTACTTCCAAGTCGCCCATCTTCTCCGTTAAAAACCTAAATTCTTCAAGACTTGCTTTCTCTACTTCAGAGAATTTTAAGGGGATCGTCTTTGATTTTTTGAACTCTTTTTTTCCCATTTTTTTATTGAATGTTATGCATCCAAGCGGCTCGGCCACAACTCTATTGAATATCTGGTCCTCGTCATAGAATGCCGTTCCTTTAAGCGTTGTATCCCATTTTCCATCATAATTTGAATCATGTTGAATATCCGTAACCCTTGCTAGGAATGTAATTTGGTCATCTTTCACGCTGTAATCCTTGATAGAAAATATTTGGCCTAGTTCGACTCTTTCGTCATATGGAATTATAAAATGGAATTCTCTGACATCTTTTGATATAATCTTATAAGTAGTTGTTTTCGTTTTATCTACTATCTTTCTTTCTAATAGATTCGAACCAATGTCGTCTCCAATGATTGATAATTGATTTTTCATATTATTCTCCTCCCATGCTTCATTTCTAATATCATATGATAGTTCAATGAGCTGCAGATGTATTTGTCATTTACACCTCTATCACTCAGTTCATCTAATAGGAGATTATTGAGATGCACTCTTTCCAAATCTTTTATGGCTATATCTCTATGAGCTCTAAATAGGGCATGCGGGTAGCCCAAGCATTCTGATGATTTTGAATATGCAGATAGATGTCCCAAAGCATTATCAATTCGAACTGAAACATACTGCGGCGCGTCAAGCCGGAAAACAAATTCAGAATTTGGATGCAGTTTTACAACGTAGATCTTTCCGTTCCAATTCTTGCCTCTTGGCTGTGGCTTTATATTTTTCTCACTCAATTCTATATGCCATGGATTATTTGATATTAATTGACTTCCAACGTAGCCGGTATGAAGGATAAAAGGTTTTGAAAAGCTTTTGCCCCATGAGAAAGTGCTAGATTTACTGATCGCCAGCAAATCCAAGTCTTTGTCCTCTGCTTCATCAAATATCATTTTGAGGACTTCTCCAAATGGATCCATCCAATACGCGAAATCTCCATCATAGAGCACAAGGTCTCCTTTTTTGGCGTCAGAAATGGCTTCATAAAGAGCTATATACTCTTGGAGTTCTCTATAGTATGTTGAAAGTCTATCCAGCTCTGTTTTGGCCAAGACAAAATTGCTATTGATATCAAAACTCTTGCTAAGATCTGCCTCGAACTGATACCGATAGTTATCTGGATCTGCTTTAAAGACTTTATCGAAAAGGATGGTTTTTTGCCAATTTTTACCGATATAGGATACATATCCTGCTCGTATTAGATTGAAACTAACAGATGGCAGATCAAAGATGATACCATTGCTTCCATCCACCGCATAAATATTTCCTTCAAATTTATCTTCAGAAATAATTTCTTTAAAATCGTTATCGTTAACGCCAGTTTCTTCAAAATATTGACTTATGCTATCCATCAATACATAATTCTTGACCTGTTCGGCAATTGCTCCGAGTGAAGTCTTGTCTATCATCCAATCCTCATTTGTCTATCATCCAATCCTCATATTTGTATTCGTGAATATCTAACCGGATTGAATTTGAAATCCATTTGCACCAGGTGCTCGGTCGCTTATCCTACTAATTCGAATTATTCTGCAATCGTCTAAATTAGCTCTATACAATCCTGCTCCATATTCCATTAAATGAATCGATATTCCCTCGCCCCAATAGAGCGAACTGGACTTGGCCACTGCCAGGAGGGCGACCCCTTTCTCCTCCGCTCGCCCAAAGACACGAGAGAGAGCTGCTCGCAGGGGCTCGAAGACATCGAAGCTGCCGTCATAGAGGATTATGTCGCCGGGATTTGCCTCGGTGATGGCGTCGTCTATGGATACGTACTCCTGAAGCTCGCGGAAGTAAGTGGAGAGCCTATCCAAATCCTCTTCCGCGAGGCGGATCTGATTTTGGCCCAGGCGCCTCAAATGGGGCTCGAACTGGTCGGCTGAAATTGCCGGATCGGCAAAGAATATATCATTAAAGGTGATGACCGTCCTCTTCCAGTCTCTTCCCTGATAGACCACATAGCCAGAACGGATTAGATTGATGCTTGCCACAGACCAGCCGCAGACGGAGACATTGGAGCCGTCTATGGCCAGTATCCTCCCCTGGAAGTCAGCTGGCTCGATGGGGATAAAATCGCTGCTATGCACTCCTGTCTCCCGGCAATATCCATCGATCCCGTCTAAGGCGATGTGATCCTTTATCAGCTCAGCCACAATGGAGAGGCGCGAGTCGCTCAACATTCAGGCCAAGTTGAAACCGGCAAGGCATATATGGATTGCCGTCTCAGCTATAGGCAATTGATCCGTCACAAGGCAGTAAAAGGGCAATAAGGAGGGAGGCAAAAGTCTGTGATGTAGGAGGGAAAAAGAATTCTGACTTTTGCCAATACGCTATACTGCGATTAACGAATATATACTTTTCGGTATTCGTTCATTAACGAGGCCGAAATATATAGATGAAAATATCTTTGGCACAAGAATTATTAATGCGCAGAATTCATTACATTATTGGAGTTTTATTAATTATTTTGAATGGCCGCAAAAGCATCCACTTTCTCCAGCTGATGCCCTCTCTTAATCCCTGTCAGTTCTGATTTTATCATCTGATAGATGCCAGAGATCGTTCCCAGCATTGCGGGAGCGAGAAAGAATCCAAAGACCCCGCCCACAAGCCCTCCGCCCAGAAATGCGAGCAGCACCAGCATGGGATGGATCGACGATCTGGCATAGACGATATAGGGCCGGACGACCAGCTCCACTGCTGCCACCAGAACCGAGGCCGCGAAGAAGAAGACTGCTGCCTCCATCGGCCCCATCTCAATATATCTGGATATGGCGGTCAAGAGGAAGACAAGCCAGGTTAGAAATGGCACCACCCCTGCCAGGAGTATTATGCTGGCCATAGCCAGGGGCCTGGGAATGTCGAAGAGATAGAATATGGGAACGGAGGCGATCGCATAGACCATGGCGGTGGAGATGCTGCCCGTATAGATGCCGCTTAAGATGCCATCAATTCTGCCCAGGCATCGAAGCTCAAAATCCCCCTTCTTCTGCCTCAAGAAGTCTACCGTTGCCCCGAGGAGCCTATCGCCATCCACCAGCAGGTAGTAGCATACGCAAAAGGCTATTAAGAGATTCAGAAGTCCGAGGGTCAGCGTCGTTCCCAGATCGAATACCGGCAGGCTGGTGAGCATCGATAGTCCTATTCCCATCAGATTGTCCATGCCTCTGGAAAGCTCATCGAAGATGAATTGAGGAATGTAAATGCTGGATATGAACTCCTGGCCAGTGGCTACGATCTGCGCCCGATGGCTCTGCAGCCATCTGAGCTGAGATGCTGCCTCAAAGACCCCGGCAGCAAATATAATGGATAATGGGGCGATGATGCAGATAATAGCCGCCAGAGAGCCAATCTGTCTTCTCTTTCCAAACAGATCCCTCACCGGACGGCCTAGATAAGTGAAGACTATTCCCAAGACAATGCCGTCCTGCAGCGGCCAGAGGAAGTAAGAGGAGAGAAGTATGAGAAGCAATGTTACGGCGAAGAGCCAATTTCTATGGCTCCATAGACATGACAGATCATTCTCCATCTCTGATTCTCAATTAGAGCTGCAACGATATGAACTTTGGGATGAACAGGACTTGCCCAGCCATTTGCCTCAAGTACGGTAGCGTCTCAGCCATTCCAGAGCCGATCTGGCCTTCAAGCCCAGACCGCAAAATCTGGCTCCAGGAGGCAGGCCTTCTCCCTCTGAGAGCTCGACAAGCTCCTTTTCGTCTATTGCGCCCTCCTCCTTCAGCATATAGACTCTGGTCCTGAATGCCGCCAGAAGAAATCCGTAAAGGAGCGGCCCTATTATGAATCCGAGAAATCCCACCACAAAGATCGGCGCAGCGAAAGCGAGGAGGGTGATGGAGGGATGGATCTTTGCGCCCTGGCTGGCGAGCTTTGGACGGATGACGTTCTCAGGGATGGTATTGATGAAGATCAGACTATAGATGAACAGACCTATGCCCGACAAGTAGTTCCCGATCAGGAGGAAATAGATGCATATGGGCACGAAGATGATCGGCGGTCCGATCATGGGCAATAGGGCAAATATGGCCGTTGTCAAGCCCCATAAGAAGGGATATGAAACCCCAAAGAGGGCAAATCCAATTGCAGCAAGCAGTCCGGTTATCAGGGAGGTCAATAGGTAAACATTGAAAAGATTATTATAAATTTTATTCAGCTCCCCCATAAAATAATTCATCAATTCCCTCTCAGGAAGGATAAGCAAGAATCCCTTTACCGCGCTGGAACCTCCGATGAGAAGGTAATAGGTGATCATTATGGCCACAAAGAACTGGGACATAAGCACAGGCAGCTCGCTGATGAAGCCTGTGGCTAAATTGGTGGCTTCAAATGCAATCTGTGGCAGCAGATCGGAGAGGATCCTGTCTCTGGGGGCCTCGATGAAAGGCCTCACCATCTCCCTCAATCGCTCTACAGTCTCATCTGCGGTTGACTCTGAGACGAGATTATTCAAGACGACATGCAGGGTGTCAAAGGATTCTTCGGTCTTCTGGGTGATATAAATGTCAATGGACTGAACGATATCCTCCTGAGAGGAAAACAGGCCCGATGTCTCTGTGGCAATGGCGTTAAGGGCACTGGAAAGAAAGATCATGAAAAACAGGACGACCAGGAGCAAAGACATGAACGCCGATAAATTCTTCCTTCCAGTCAGGCAATAAATCCGAGAGTAGACCGGAAGCAGGACGAAAGCGAAAAAAAAGCTCAGAAGCAGAGGAGCAATGAATGCTTTTGTGACATACACTGTGCTGATAAAGACAATGAGAAGTACAGCGGATGCTAATAAGTTGAATCTCTTTGACCCCGGCATGTAAGCTATCCTTTAGCTATTCTAAAATATATAATTTTTTGAGGGGCACCATTATGCTCCACCAGCCTTTGAATCTTTATTTATATGGCTCTCTCTTGGTGCTGCCTTCGCCTGCCTCCGTCCCACCATCTGGGCGACAAGGTGCGCTCCAAAGAGGCAGATCAAACCGCTCAGATAGATCCACAACATCAGGATGACTACAGTGCCCAGTGAGCCGTAGACCAGCATATGATTGGAAAGGCCGCTCTCCAGATACCAGGCAAAGCCCATCTTGGAAAGCTCCCAGCATAAAGTGGCCACAAATGCCCCAAAAGCGGCGTCAGACCATCTAATATCCACCTTTGGAGCCCACCAGTAAAGGATGGTGAAGGCGATGAAGATCACAACATCGGGAAACAGTCTGTACAAGAGCTTCGACTCCAATGGCATATGATAAACACCCCCTTCGCCCAGCAACAGGCCCAGGCTAAAGTCCAGGAGTCCGATCAGGGAGACTACCACCATGGAGAGGATGATCAGTCCGATAAGGAGGCTCCCGACCATGGCAATGCCTACTAAACGCCATTCCAGAGGATTTCGCCCTTCGGAGTTGCTCCATGCGCGATCTATGTTCTTGGACAGAATCACAAACACACCAGTCGCCGACCACAAAAGACCTGCCCCCGCAGCTATCCCCACCGGCAGCCTCAAGTGAAGGATCTGATTGACATTTTCCTGCAATAGATCCTTGAGGGGCAGATGCATATTCAGCTTATCCCCCAGATCCTGGATCACCTGAATGTTCTCTCTTGCCAGGCTCTCTGCCGGGGGGAGAATCCCGCCAATAAAATTCATCAGCTGATGGTAGTTTTCTTTGGTCTGGAGAAACGAAGTCCCTAAAATCACCAGCAATATCAGCATTGGAAAGAGGGAGAAGAGGGAATAGTAGGCAATCGCTGCTGCTGCATCCCAGCTTTCCGTCTCAGACATGCGGCTGAATGTGGCGGCTAGAAGTCGAAGAGCTCCGCGACTGTGCCGGTCGGCATGATCAAATCGCCTCAAAAAATTTTCCGCCATTCTCTTTCTAAAAGCTGAGGCGCTATCTTTCATGCTCATTGCAATTGATTCCTCCGCTCCAGGCTTATATCTTTTAGCAGTTGCTCCCGAAAAGCCATAAATAGATTATTTCCTATCTTAGGCCTGTGGCAAAGAAGATAGGGCTTCGGCGCACCCTGGGATTGCTTGAAGTCACCATATCCGGGGTCGGCATAATTTTAGGAGCTGGGATCTATGCCCTTATCGGCGAGGCAGCGGGTCTGGCGGGCAATGCGGTCTGGATATCCTTTGCTCTATCGGCATTGATCGCCCTATTGACCGGCCTCTCTTATGCCGAGCTGGCCAGCATGTTTCCTAAAGCTGCCGCTGAATACGAATACACCTCTCAGGCCTTTGGAGGGTTCTTGGCCTTCCTCGTCGGCTGGATGATCATATTCAGCGGAGTGGTGGGGGCGGCTACGGTCTCTCTTGGCTTTGCCGGCTACTTCCAGGCGCTCACCGGCACGCCCATATTGCCCTCTGCCATCGCTTTGCTGGCGGTTCTCTCTTTAGTCCTCCTCTTCGGCATCACTCATTCCACCCGGCTGGCCATCGTCCTGACCACTGTGGAAGCCCTGGGACTGGTGCTTGTGATCTATATGGGCATTCCCTATCTTGGCAGTGTGGACCTATTGGAGATGTCTCCTTTAGGCAGCGCGGGCATTCTGCAGGCATCTGCCCTGATATTCTTTGCTTTCATTGGCTTTGAGGAGATAGTAAAGCTCTCTGAAGAAGCGAAGGATCCGGAGATAAACATCCCACGGGGGCTGGTTCTGGCAATATCCGCAAGCATCATACTCTATATACTGGTGGCCATCTCTGCGGTTAGCGTCCTGGGCTGGGAGGAGCTGAGCTGCTCCTCTGCCCCCTTCTCTGACATCGCCCGTTATGCCCTGGGGCCGAATGCCTCTGCCATCATAT
>NZ_DAIK01000106.1:0-7615 GCF_002496085.1 Methanosaeta sp. UBA458
AACAGGAGAATATTATAAATCTGTTAAAAAGTTGGAAAGTACATAATCGTTAATGAGTATTAATTATAAAGTGTTATAAAATGTATTGATAAATTTATAACTTGGTAATTTAAAGAATTAAGCAGAGGTACTAGGCCTCTGCCGCTTCATAATCAGTATCGATGGTATCTTGCAGGCCATCCTCGGTGTGGACGGTGACCATGCGCTCAGAGACATCCTGATCGGATAGGATCTCCAAAAACCTTTTAGTGTAGCCATCTCTCTCCGATGCCTTCTGGCTGTCGAAGATATTCCTGTATTCGGAAATCGTTGAAGGAGCTACGCGAAGGGCTTCGGCCATATCCTTGACCGATCGGTTGGCCTCTGCAAGGCGAATAAACTCGTCTTTATCAAATGGTGGTTTCAGATCTGTCTCCCTGAAGAGGTGAAGCTTTATTCTCGCTCGACTGACGGTTTTATTGAGGGCTCTGTCGCCCAACTGCTCGGCAATCTCAGTATCGCTCAATCCTTTATAGAAAAGTCTTACCACAGAGGATAACTGTTCAGGAGTCAGTTTCGTCTGGATGTTGTATTGCTTTATCATCTCCCTTACTACTCCCAAAAGGGCTTGTTCAATCTCGCCGCTTCCCCGGAGGCTGCCATGCCGGGTAGCCTGCTTTTCCACGACCTTGGTGGTGGCGCCAATCTTGAGTACGAGGTCACGCAACTGATCAGTCCTACCACTCATTTTAGATACTCACCCCTCAACAATCACCTTGGCTAATGGTATAAAGAGATTTCGATTGATTAGGCTTTGCATGAGAAGTCGATTCTGCAAATTTAGTCGCGTGCCTGCAAAGAAAGTGACAGATTTGATCAGTGCATTAGTTATATCAATATATAACGACCTTGACCATACTTATGAAAAAATTGGGAGTTGTATCTATTTTCTGGCCTCGTCATCGATAAATTGCATTAAATCTGTTTGAATCTGCTCACATGTTTGGCGTATCTCTTAATTAACTTCGCAAAAAATTTTATTATATTCTAACCATTCTCTTTCATGGCTCATAAGCTTTATACTTCATTAGATCTTTCAAACGCGCGTTAAAGAGGGATAAGTATTAGCGCCGATCTTGTATTCACGATAATAAATCAAGAATTGGAAGTGGCAAAGAAGGCAGTTAAGGAAAATAAACTCGAATTTTTATCCTTTGTAGGCAATAGAATCATGATGAATCTCCTTGTAGAAGATCATCCCAAGCTAATGCTATTAGGATACATGATAAGAGAATTGGGCGGAGAACTGCGCAACCTCAACCAAACTCGCAGTAAAATATACTCTAGCATAAAAGAAGAATCAATAATTTATTTGAATGACCTACAAGAACAAATATGCAACAGAAACACAAATTCGGGCATTTATTGGAACAAATTTTACACCATAGAAGAAAAATTAAGAAGATTTCTCATGAATGATATCGAGGCATCGGTTTACGATGAACAGAATGAATTTGCAAAAATTTTTAGCATGAAACTAGCGGAAATATCTTATTCTAGAAGAAAGGAAGAAAATACAATTATAAATCAAATCACAAAGACAACTTTTGAGCTAGGCAGGAATTTTAATCAACATGGAGGGAAAGAGGCGCTTGTTATTTATTTAGTCTTTAAGTCTATTGATGATTATTGTAAAAATCTAATTGAAGAACCCAACCAAGAAAATCGAAGATATTTACTCAAAGTGCAGGATTATTTAAATAAGATAAACAAATTATTGCCTATTGTATCCAACTTAGACAAGCTATACGAGGAGTCCAATTTAATCATTGATGAGATAGGGCGAGAAACAAGAATGCTCTATCTCTCTCGCAAATTCCCTCCGATGGAAGAGAAAGAGTTGATGCTTCCCGACGATGCCAAAAAGAAAATCGATGAAATCGTTAAACAATCACTTAATATAAATAAAATTCAAAATGCTGTGGAGGAATAAAAGCAACTGGTTCGTTAGGGATGTTTAAATGGCGGTTGCAAATTTTTCTGATGAAGACTATAGCACATGGCCCTTAAAATTAAAATATGATTTAGATAGTTACATGTCTCAAGAAAGGGACTTGATAGATAGAGAAATTTTGACCTATAGAGAATGGCAGGACAAGCTAGTTAAAATGGGGGAAATAGAACAAGCAAAGGAAATAGAGGACCTCATAATGGAGGTCATAAAGAATTCGGCTGACCGGCAAGGATATAGGAAAAAATTTGCAATAAATATTTCGGGGTTGCTATCCAAACAAGGAAATTTTGAAAAGGAGATCGAGGAAACTAATGCGAGAATGGAGAGGGATTAAAATGAGCATGACCAACGTTAGACCTATATATTATATAACAAGTCCAAAAAATAATATTAAATTAGATGGGATTAAAATTATGAATTTAAGAGAGAAATTTGATGATTTCGATTTTTCTTCAACCGAATTCGGTTTCACATTAAAATTTAAATATTTAAATATAATAATTTCAAAGCGCGGGCAAATACAATTATCCTTGATATCCGCCGGAGTATTATCACGAAACCTGAATCTTCTTTCGAATATGGCAAAAAAAATTAACTTTGTATTAGACATAGAGGATTATTCAAAAGAGATTATGATTTGATTTAGTGATGCTATGATGGACATATTTTTATACATACAAAGAAATAATCCTACAAATTACTATTTGCCGCTTATATCCGTCATTTCCGGTTTGTTCGGAGTTTTTTTAGGATATTGGCTAAGAGAAATAACCGAAGATTATCAAGAAGAATTTTTTGCTCTACAAACAACGGTTGATTTATTAGATGCCGATCCCTCTGAGGAAAGACAACGAAATATTATAAATTTTTATAATGAATTGCGCTTAAATTTGAGGGCAAGGAGATTAAATACTTTTGATTTGATGAAAGCTATATTAAAAATGGCTTTAGGAAACGACGATTCAACTAGAGAAGAATATGTAAAAGAAAGATCTAAAATCGATTCTCGGTTAGAAGACCTAAAGAAAAGAGGACGCACCCATAGAGCTATATTAATAATAAAAGATTCTTTTTCTCGATGACAATTTTCTCTCCATCTATTCTTGCAACCAACTCCTCACCAACTTTAAATGGAAAGGCGCTATCCCTAACAAATTCGCTTGGCAAATTAATTGTATGTCGCGATTTCACCGCATAAATTTTGACGTTTGCCTGTCCAGTCATGTGGTCAACCTTGTATGCTTATAGTATATATTATTGTCTATACTGAAGTATAAGCAAGCTATAAATACCTTCATTGGTATATACTGTAGTATGCGAGATATGAGAGAGAAGCGGGGCAAAGCAATAGCTGATCAAGGCAATCAGATCAAGAAGGTCAATGATCACTCTTTCAAGGTAAAATCCCAATCAGGAAAAGGTGTCTATGAAGTCAAAGCAACCCCAAGCGGCATGACTTGCACTTGTCCGGATTTCGTTTATCGTGGGGGAAAGTGTAAGCACATAGCAGCAACGCGATACTACCTTGAAATCGAGAAGGACACCCCACAAGGAACCGTTACTGAGAAGGTCCACCTGACCTATAAGCAAGCATGGGACGCATACAACGCCGCGCAAATGGCAGAGGTTAAGCTATTCGATGAGCTGTTGGAGGACCTGGTGAAAGCCATTCCAGAACCAGAGCAGACTATGGGGCGGCCACGCATACCACTTCATGAATCCCTGTTCTGCGCGATCCAAAAGGTCTATTCTCAGCTTTCCAGCCGACGCGCGCATGGCCTCTTCCAGAACGCGACCGAAAAAGGACAGATAGGCCATGCTCCCAACTTCAACCAGCCATCGATCCTATTCAGAAATCCAGACATAACCCCCATTCTACATGAGTTAGTCACGCTCTCCGCTCTGCCAGTTGCGGGAATTGAGGTTGATTTTGCGGTCGATTCAACAGGCTTCAGGACGACTCAATTCAGCGCCTACAACGGGATGAAGCATGGTCAGAAGAAAGAGCATCAATGGGTAAAGGCTCACCTTTGCGCAGGCGTAAAAACCAATGTGGTAGCTGCTGTGGCAATCACCGATGCATATAGCAATGACTCCCCTCAATTCGGTCCTCTTGTTAAGAAAACCGCCAAGGGCTTCACCATCAATGAGGTATCTGCTGATTTGGCTTACTCATCGCGCCTCAATCTTCAGTTAGTGGCAAATGAAGGCGGTAAGGCATACATCCCATTCAAGAAGAACGCTACTGGCAAAGCCAGAGGATCAACGCTTTGGAGCAAGATGTATCATTACTTCCAGATTAACCGCGATGATTTCATGGAGCACTACCATAAGAGGAGCAATATCGAGGCTACAAACGCCGCGATAAAGCGCAAGTTTGGCGAAACTCTGAAGTCCAAGAATCCTGTTGCTCAGGTAAACGAGCTACTTGCTAAAATAATTGCGTACAACTTAACCGTGGTAATTCATGAGATGTACGAAAATGGGATACAACCTGAGTTCCTGCAAATTAAGTCTGATGCTTGCAAAGAAAGTCCCTAAAATTAGGGACTTTACATGCAAAGCCGATTGATTACAAAGCTTTTTATAGGCGGCCCTCGTCTAAAAAGGCGGAATGTCCGAGACCAGCATATATGTTGTAAAGACCACTGCTAACCAAGAACGATCAGTGGCCAACATGATCGCCCAGATAGCGCGCAAGGAAAAGTATGATATAAGGGCACTGCTGGTTCCAGATGTGCTGAAAGGCTACGTACTTGTGGAATCACCAGCTCCAGAGATTGTGGATCAGGCGATCCAGGGAATACCGCATGCGCGTTCTGTGATCAAAGGGGCCTCAAATATAGGAGAGGTTGAGCACTTTCTCACCCCCAAGCCTGCAGTTATCGGCATCAATGAAGGTGCAATCGTTGAGCTCATATCCGGGCCGTTCAAGGGAGAGAAGGCAAGGGTCAAGCGCGTGGACCTTGCTAAAGAAGAGATAACTGTAGAGCTCTTCGAGGCCATGGTTCCCATCCCCATAACAGTGCGGGGAGATCACGTTCGCGTTCTCAGCAAAGATGAAACTTAGAGGTGATTTATTTGGCTAATGTTGTAGAAGCATTGGTCCCAGGCGGAAAGGCTAGCGCGGGACCACCTTTGGGGCCGGCTCTTGGACCTCTGGGCGTGAATGTCGCCCAGGTGGTTGCCAAGATCAATGAAGAGACAAGCGATCTCAATGGAATGCAGGTTCCAGTTAAGGTCATTGTGAAGTCCAGAACAGAGTTCGAGATCGAGGTTGGAACGCCGCCCACATCGGCATTGATCATCAAGGAGGTCGGTGGGGAAAAGGGCACTGGAGATAAGACAACAATCGGTGACCTTACAATGGAGCAGGTCCTGAAGATCGCGAACATCAAGAGAAAGGGCCTTCTATCCAAATCGCTCAAAAATGCCGCTCGCGAGGTAATAGGTACTGCAGGATCGGTGGGCGCCACCGTGGATGGAATGTCCAGCAAGGATGCCCAGCTGGCAGTGGCCAGCGGCAAATACGATGAGATATTAGAAGCGAAGGCTTAAATATAGTGCTATGATCTGAGTTTTGATTCTCTTTTTTGAGAAGCCGTAGGAGACCATAAGAGTCGCAGACTACGGAGGGTTGAAATGGATATCGAAGAAGCCGTAAAGCAGGCTATCACTGAGGCCCCTGCCAGGAAGTTTGCCGAGAGCGTGGATCTGGCGATAAACCTCCATAATATCGACCTATCCCTG
This sequence comes from Methanosaeta sp. UBA458, assembly GCF_002496085.1. Taxonomy (NCBI): domain Archaea; kingdom Methanobacteriati; phylum Methanobacteriota; class Methanomicrobia; order Methanotrichales; family Methanotrichaceae; genus Methanothrix; species Methanosaeta sp. UBA458. The sequence goes on from NZ_DAIK01000106.1 coordinate 5,744, forward strand.
CCCGGGAATAGAGTCGATGCCGAGGTTATCCTTCCCCACGGACTGGGCAAGCCTACCAAGATCGCTGTATTCGCTGCCGGTGAGACTGCCCTGCGCGCCAAGAGCGCGGGAGCAGACCGGGTAATCTCCGGGGATGAGATCAAGGAGTTCGCCGGAGATAAGAGAGCAGCGCGCAAGCTGGCGGACGAGTACAAGTTCTTCATCGCAGAGACTCAGTTCATGCCTGTCATAGGAAAGAGCCTGGGTTCAATCCTGGGCAAGAGGGGCAAGATGCCCACGCCACTGCCGCCAACGCAGGATGTCACCCCGCAGGTGCAGAGGCTTAAGAACATGACAAGGATCAGGTCCAGGGACAGGCCAACCTTTCACCTGACGATTGGGAACAGAAATATGAATACCAAAGAGCTGGCTGATAACATTGAAGCAGTGGTCGTCAAGCTCGAACAGACTCTAAAGGATGGTCGGCATAACCTGAAATCAGTTTACGTCAAGACCACCATGGGCCCTTCCATAAGGGTGATCTAAATGGCTGGACAGATCCGTCACACTACCCATATACCGGAATGGAAGGTCAAAGAGGTAGATGAGCTGGTTGATAAGATCAGCAAAAGCAGAGTGGTGGGAGTTGTAGGTCTTCGTGAGATCCCGGCGGACAATCTGCAGAAGATGAGAGGGGATCTGAGAGGCAATGTGGAGATAAGAATGGTGAGGAACACCATTGCCCGCCGTGCCCTGGAGGCTTCCCCCGTCCAGATAAAACCACTGGCCGACTTCATTGAGGATCAGACAGCATTGATCTTCAGCGATCTGAACCCCTTCAAGCTCAATAGCATGCTGGAGAAGGGCAAGCAGCCCATGCCCATCAAAGCTGGCACCCGTGCCCCCAAGGATATTGTGATCGAGGCAGGTGAAACTTCTTTCTCGCCAGGTCCCATGGTCGGCAAACTGCAGGCTGCAGGCATCCCCGCGGCAATTAAGGGCGGAAAGGTGGTCATCAATCAGAAGATCACCCTGGCCAAAGAGGGCGAAGTTGTCCCTGCCAAGACCGCAGAGATCCTTAAGACCATGGAGATCTTCCCCAGAAATGTAGGTCTGGAGCTGAGAGGCGCCTATGAGGGCGGCCTGATATTCAGCTCCAAGGATCTAGCCATAGATGTGGAAGGCCAGGTCGCCAGGATAAGCGAGGCTTCTGCTAAGGCATTCAGCTTTGCAGTGGAGATCGGATACCCCACGCCAGCTACAATTGGACCCATGCTTCAGAAGGCCCAGACCAAGGCCAGAGCCCTGGTGCTGGATGCGGGAATGATCATCCCCAGCATGATGGAGTTCATTTTGGCCAAGGCGGCCGCTAATGCAAGTGCCATCGCCGGCCTTGCCAGCGGCCAGAAGGCTCAGGCTGCACCTGCAGCCACAGCAGCGCCCGCTGCAGAGGAAAAGCAAGAAGAGAAGAAGGAAGAAGAAGGAGACACCGCTGCAGGACTTGGTGCTCTATTCGGTTAATTTGGTCTTAATTAATAGAGGTTGATATAAATGGAATACGTATATGCTGCATTACTGCTTCATAGCGCAGGCAAAGATGTTACTGAGGAAGGAATAAAGAATGTCGTCGCAGCCTCTGGTGTTGCTGCGGATGATGTCAGAATCAAGGCCTTGGTGGCCGCTTTAGAAGGCGTGGACATCTCCAAGGTCCTCTCTCAGGCCGCTGCAGTCCCCGTAGCCGCTGCCGCAGCGCCCGTCGCTGCTGCTGCCGCTGCACCCGCAGCCAAAGAGGAAAAAGAAGAGAGCAAAGAGGCTGCAGAGGAGAGCGGAGTAGAGGGCCTGGGCGCCCTTTTCGGCTGAAGCTCTCCACAGCCTTTTCTTTTTTATCTCGGC
>NZ_DAIK01000106.1:7644-15847 GCF_002496085.1 Methanosaeta sp. UBA458
GGCTTCCATATATTGGCCGGCATCCATTTGGGGGCGTTTGATGGTTTAGGAACCTGTATCCTCTCGCCCTGAAATATGTGAACCTTCTTAGTGCCTCTCTCCCTGAGACGGATGTCGGTGAATCCCCGGTTTGCCGCCTTCAAAGCTGCTTGCCTTGGCTGCTTGCCCGAAAAGACGCCGATCTCGTTGCCCTCTTTATCCCTCAATGCAAAATTTCTTTTCTCGATCATATTATGCCTCCATTCCCCATATGCAGTGGGCTTTATGCCGCGCAGCATGTCTATATATCAATTGATCTTATATTAATCTTTTGTTTGATTTCTGTGAATCGAATGCTTTATCATTCCAGCAATAGACCATATTCACTATGGCATGGGTCATGTGGTTCACTGGGCTCCCCGGCTGCGGGAAGACCACCATTGCGATGGAAGTGAAAAAGAGGCTTCAGGAAAGGGGGATAGAGGTTAAGATCCTCCAGCTGGACGAGATCCGAAGGGTCATCACCCCAGAGCCGAAATATACAGAGGAGGAAAGGGACATCGTCTACGCCAGCCTGGCCTATATGGGAAAGATCCTGGCGGAAGAGAATAAAAACGTCATCATCGATGCTACCGCCAACAGACGCCGCTACAGAGATCTGGCCAGGCAATTGATCCCCAACTTCGCCGAGGTCTTCATCCGCGCTCCTTTAGAGGTATGCATGGATAGAGAAGAGAGGAGAAATGCGGTATTCTCTCCCAAAGATATCTACAAGAAGGCGGGGAGAAAGAATGCGCTCGTTCCGGGGGTCAACGTGGCCTATGAGGAGCCGATCTCTCCTGAAATTGAGGTTGACGCGGCTGTATCCAGCCCTCTTGAGAGCTCAAGCTACATCGCAGATCGAATCGCAGAGCTCTATGGATCGGCATGATTCGAGAACGGTCTAGCCCATTCCAGCGATCCTGGATGGCACTCCTGCAATCCGGAAAGGTTAAAATATAGTCACTAAGACTTCATATCAGGAGTGAAGATTCTTGAAGTGTAATGCAGGCTTTGTGGGTTTCGATGGAACAGAGAATAAAAGGACTCTTCTTGCTACCGCAGAGGTCAAGAAAGCGGCTGGAATCGATGGCGATCTGAATGTGCTCCTCAGAAAACCTCATGGCCGGGCCAGGTCCATCATGGCCAAGTTCAACCGCCTTTACGGGGTGAAGGCCTATCTCAGCGATATGGCCCTTAAGGATAAGTGGCAGGCCGCAGGGGTGACGATCGAAGGCGGATACGATGACTTCTTTTCTGCATCCGATTTTATCATGGTGGGAACCCCCGGAGACCAGGAGCTGCCCTACCTGGAGGCGGGCCTGGCCAACGACTGCTTCGTCTCCCTCATGGGAGGAGCAGACCGGCCTGGGCTCCTGAAGGGATTGGAGGAGAACAAGAAGGTCAAGATCACAGAGGAGCTGAAAGCGGACTTCGCCCGAGAGTTCTTCTTTGGTCTGGAAAACTATCAGATGTTCCTAAATGCCAAACCGAAGCTGGTGCAGTGCACAAGCTGCAACACCACGGGCCTCTCCCGGCTGGCTCTGGCCGCCCGGCCCCTGGGCCTTACCGCCGTCCTGGGGAACATCGACCGCAGGCATGGAGATCCGCATACTGTGGTCAAGGCCTCGCCCAGCGCCATTCAGTTCGGCAAGGGAGCTGGCCACCAGGGAACAGATGCTGGAACCATCTTCGAGGAGGTCAACTTCTCCATCCGGGCGAGCAAGGTGCCAACCACCGTCCCCCACACCAACTTCCTGAATCTGGTCTTCAAGGGAGATGTGACTGCAAGTCAGCTGGTAGAGCAGTACGCCAAGACAAGAGAAGTGGTGGTGATGCCCTATCAGGACGAGGGCAAGAAGCACGATTGGACCAGCGAGATCTTAGAGGCTTTCCTATCCGGCATAGAAAGGCCCATCAGCCCGGAGATATTCGAACTCATAGTCTCCGATGCCATAATCCCCTTTAGGCTTGGCGACTACACCATCCTTCAGACAGTCTCCATGGTGGAGCAGATGTCCATCGCCGTGCCAAACCACGTTGAGTCCTATCTGCTTTCTGCAGGCTATCCCGCAGACGACGTGCACTCTCTGGTGGATAAGACCCTGGGCATCATGCATGGCATCTGGCCGGATAAACTGAGCTGCTGAATGCTCGCCCCCAAAGCAGGACAGTCATAGGTTGGGCTTGGGTTAGAATGCCAGAGGAGATTCGGGCCCAGTTTGAGGACGATAGGATCCGCCTGGGCCCTGAGGCCCTGCCTGAACTATTCGAGCAGGGCTACTTCGGCCGGCCCAAGGGGAAGGGCTTGGAGCTCTCATTGGTGGAGGCGGCCTATCTCCTGGATCGATCAAGAATAAAGATAATGCGCAATGAGAAGGAGCTGGACTTCAGATCCTTTTTTCAAGCTGCCTCCTCAATGGAGAAGGGGTTTGAGTTTCGCTATGTGGTCTACAAGGATCTGAGGGAGCGGGGCTACTACGTCCAGCCCGGCAGACCGGATTTTCGGGTCTACCCCAGGGGAGGCCACCCGGGAAAGGGGCCGGCGGAATTTTATGTTCTGGTCATATCGGAGCGCAATCCCTTGCCTTTAAAGGATATCATGGAGCCCGTCCGCCTGGCTGGACAGATGAGAAAGAAGCTCATGCTGGCCATTGTGGACGAAGAGAGCGACATCACCTTTTATGAGGCACGCGAGCGGTCGATGGCCGGGATGATGGCCGGGCTGGAGAACGGAGGCATGGCCACCCTGCTGGAGGACCGGGTGGTTCTATGGGACACGGAGGCCTCTCGTCTTCTGCATGAGAGTGGATTTTTTGGTAAGCCCGTGGGCGAACGGCTGCAGCTCTCTTTGGTCGAGTCGGCATACCTGCTGGAAAAAGGCAAACTTCAGCTGACTGACCGCCAGGGAAGACCGGTCGACCTGCCTGCTCTCACCGCCAGGGCAGAGCAGATCGATGAGGACTTCGAACTCAAGCTGGGCGCCTACCGGGACCTGAGGGAGAAAAGCCTGGTGGTCAAGACGGGATTCAAGTTCGGCACCCACTTTCGGGTCTACAAGCAGGTACACGGGACTCTAAAAGTCCCTCACTCTGAGTATCTGGTGCATGCCATCCCTCTGGATCATGTCTTCATGCCTCCGGTTCTCTCCCGCGCCGTCCGCCTGGCCCATTCGGTGAGAAAGCTGATGGTGTTCGCTTATCCGGATGACGGGATCGGATATCTGGAGATCAAAAGGCTGAAGCCTTGACTAATGTTAAAATACTAGCTGCAACCAGCAGATATCATGCCTAAGATCGAGGTAGAGCTGGATTCTGATCTGAACGACCGGCTATCGAATTTTGTTATAAAAAGCAGAGGAGCCCTTTATGTGCAGCGCTCCGAGGTGGTAGTAGAGGCCATAAAGGACTATTTGGATCGCAATGAGAGAAAGGTTCGGAGGTCCCACGGCTGATCTCATCTGGGAAAAGGATGGGATTTATTGAGGGCTTGATCCAGGATCAAAATACCCTGCAGTACGGTCAGATCCGGTGAGACTCTATGGGCTCATGGGTCTACAGGTCTTCCGGTCTAATTTTTTCCGCTCCGCCCTTCTCTTTTTCCAATTTCACCAGGCTGCCATAGGCCAGCCCGGCATCGGTGAGGGTTATTTGCCCATCATGCACCTCCAGCAATCCTGCCAGCTCCAGCCGGTGCAGCTGGTAGTCGAGCATTCGATCGCCCACCTCTTTCGCGATCGCGTCCACTGTCAGATGGCCCTCATTCATGAGGATGAGCATCCTCCGGCGGATGGGATTCTCCAGAGCGTGATGCACCATGGCCATCTCCTCCGGAGACTCGGGCTTGGCTTTGCGTCCCATAAGCATGAGAAACTGCATGGCAGGCTATGGGTATCTCTCTTTCGCCTGGAATTAGATCAGAGGATCTCGGCAGCAATCTGAAAACAGAAAGCCACAGGGCATCTTTTTCCGTCGTGGTCTATGCAGGAATGGGGCTGAGCTTTTTTGGCGGAGTCCTCCATCAGGTTTAAGTTGCAGTCTGCATTAGAATGATTTATGCGCAGGCCGGATCTTTTGATCGGTTTGATCTTGGTGTTTGTCTTCTTCAATTCCATCATATTCAGCGCTGCAACATCCATCCAGTCCGCCGAAGATGACCCCCTTCTAAATCAGCTTATACTGAGCGTGTATGTCGACGAAGGTGGAAGGTGCTTGATCACTGGATATGTTGAGGATCCTGAATCCTTGCCCTTTTTGAACTCCTCAGAGTATTCTATTGATGATGAGAGCAGGCAGCTGTATGCTATCACCAATGCCCTAACCTCCAAATCCGCTGATAGTTGGAGCCTTAGATTTGAGTCTCCAGGCATCCATGAAGAGTACAGGATTATCTTCTATCTGCCAGAGAACGCAAAGCTCAGCGGAGTTGACTCTTCTGATGGTCTTGATTATCTGGTCTATGCCGCCAACCGATCAGTTGTCGCTGAGGTTTATGGACATGATATTTTGGATCCTGCGGTTGAAATTGGATATGCTCTTCAGATTGACGAGGCAACCGCGGCGTTGGCAGATACAGTCACCTCTGCTGGATCAAATGCTGGAATATCGAATTTAAAAATGGAAATTTTGCAATATGTTGCGATATTAATTACTATTTTGCTGCTTATTGGCGCTGTTTTTCTGATCCGCTCCTCCAGGCGCAGGTCAAAACCTTTGGGGCCTGAAAAATGCCCTGCCGCTCATGAGCATATGATAAAAACCCAATCATCCGGCCATAGAAACGCTGAGCATGAGGATCAAGTTCAATCTGCTCAAAAGAATGATGACAGCGAGGAATTCAGAGCAGGTATGGCGGATACCAGCGAAATATCCGCGGTGATGGCTACTTTGACGGACAAAGAGCAATCCGTCTTAAAGCTTCTGCTGCAGCGCGGAGGGAGGATGGTCCAGAGGGATATCAGCTATGAGACGGATATCTCTAAATCATCTCTATCAGGCATTTTAACCTCAATGGAGAAGCGCAAATTGATAACCAAAAGAGAAAAAGGCAGAACGAACATAATAGAATTGTCAGAGAGATTTAAGAACAATAAAGAACAATTTTAAGCATTTTTGGGAAATAAAATCTCAATCCTGGTTCGGCCTGGATTTTTTCTATCGTTCAGTGCAAGGAGTGGTTTGAGGATGGCAATAGTGGCCATCCCATCTGGAGGTAAGTAAAATATGAAATACATAGCTGTATTGTCGGTTTTAGCGGTGGCATGCCTGCTGGCATCTCCTGCCCTGGCAGCACAAAACGGAAAAGCATCGCAGAATGGACTGGCAGGCCAGGATGGGCCTGGGGCTCACTATGGCAATTGCGGCGAGGACTGCAGGAATTCCAACTGCCCATACGGAAGCCAGGATGGTCTGGGCAATCAGAATCAGTATGGTCAGGAAGATGATAACGGTCCAGCCGCTCAGAATGGCAAAGGAGCTCAAAGTGGCCCGGCCGCTCAAAATGCAAATCAGGGCAAAGACTGCAACAACCCCAACTGCCCATATGGTAACCAGGAGGGACTGGGCAACCAATATGGAAACCAGGATAACGAAAGGTCGAATGGCGACTGTGACGGCGATCGCGATCGTAACCGCGACGGCAGTTGCCAAAACTAACTTTGGCCACATGAATATCTGAATGCAATGGGATGTCAAAGGGGCGAAGATCCCTTACATCCTACAATAACATATATTACCTGGCAGGACGTGCGGTGATTGAGATGAGATGCATAATGCGCCAGGCTTTGGCTTTTTTCGCTCTGGCATTATTGTTGCTGGTGATATGCGGTCCATGCTCAGCAGCTCAGAATTTGGATGCAGGAGCGCGGCAAATGGGCGAGACTGCTGGCCCTCAAATCGAAGGCAATTCTCCATCCCAGACCGCCAGCGCCTCTGGGTCTCAAGAAGATAATCCTTCAGCATCCCAGATGGGCGAGAGATCAAGGTCCCACATGGGCGAAACGAACAGCCTCTCATTGAATTCCTCCGGCGGCAAAGGTGCACAAAGCACATCCAACGGCGTTGGCAGAGGAAATGTCGATGTCCAGAATTGGCGGGGAACGGCGAGCAATGATGCCGAATCATATCCCGTCAGGCTGAACGTGGAGACCATATCGACTTTAGACCCGGATGTTGCCAGGAGTCTTCTCTCATCAAACCTCAGCCTTGAGGATATAAGATCCCGGCTGGGATCTGGTAGTAGGAATACTATTTTAAGGGGGAGCTTTGGGATCAGCAACGATAGCTATCATCTGGTGAATGTCACCATAGAATCATCGGACAACAAATCCACTCTGAGTGCGAGCCTGGCAGGTCAGGGCGCCACTTCCGGTTCGATAGATCAAGCCGAGATCGCAGGGCATATATCTGCGGCCATTTCGGCAGATGATTCAGAAATTGCCCGTGGCCGTGTGGTCATCGACGACGATTCCGGGCACAGCGGCACATACAACATTGAGCTGGAGAGGCAGGGCGGCCGGGGCTACATGTGGGGCATGCAGGGGTGAATTTGAATCGAAAAAACTCTATGTCTTTTGTGCCTCGGTGGTGAACCGCAGTGCTCTGACCCAACCACAGAGGCACAGAGGCCATATTGTCTGCCGGACCTCACCCACTTAATTCAGCGAAGAGCCGCAAAACTGTCCACGCAGCAAGGCTCCAGAGAGCTCCCGGTGGAGCTCTTGACCAATCAGATCAAGACCGCTTTTTACTTATCCATGCAAACCAATGGAGGTCAGAATTTCGCTCAATGATTTCAGGTGAGATATGTCAGCTTCTCCGGCCTGAAGACCGGAGCTTGCCTCCTGGTTATATCGAGGCTTCGGGGCATACTGACTGATACCCACTGCATCGTAATGCAGTAAATTAAGAGTGCCTTGGAAACAGTTTCTCCAAGGAGGAGATACAGCTATGAGAATAAATAATTTGCGAATTAGTGGAGGTGAAGTGCGCAATTCCTCTCCGGCCTGAAGACCGGAGTTCCCTCGCGCCATATATATGGATGACGACTTCAAAGAGGCTGCGGAGTTTCACGGCCACACTTGCCCTGGGCTTGCCATTGGCTATCGCATTGCAAAATATGTAAAAGAGCACTACCCTCGCTCCCAGGACGAGGAGCTGGTCTGCATCGCCGAGAACAAATCCTGTAGCATAGATGCCATACAATTCATGCTGGGCTGCACCGCCGGCAAGGGAAACCTCCTCTTCAAAGACTACGGCAAGCAGGCCTTCACTTTCTACTCTCGGGATAAGAATAAGGCACTGAGAATCTATTTCCGTGGCGGGATCCTCAAGGGTATGGATGAGCTGCGCCAGAAGATGGTTCAGGGAGAGCTGGGCCCGGAGGATCGGGAGAGGATGGCAGCCTTCCGCTCCCAGGCGACAGAGAAGGTCCTTTCTGCCAGGGACGAGGATATCCTCACTGTGGAGGAGGTTGACATTCCCGCTCCCGAAAAGGCCCGCATCCATCCCTCCCTGAAATGCGAGGAGTGCGGCGAGGAGTTCATGGAGATCCTGGGGAGGACGGCGGGGGGAAAGGTGCTCTGCAAGAGCTGCTTTGAACGGCTGGTGTGCTGAGGAATTGGATATAGGAGGCATCGCTCAAAGCCTATCGCAGGAACAAAATCGCATAATAAAGGGAAAACGCTGAATTTATTGAATCGCCCCATGCCGAGAAGGTGAGGCGAAAGCTGCATGAATGGGAAGAGGCCTCGAACCAAATACAATGAAACCGGAAAACATGGAGCTTATTCGAGCCCTGCTGGAGAACAAGGACTCGATTCAAGAGGACATCTTCGAAGACAGCGAGGAGATGCTGGGTATAGTGCCCTTCATCCTGCGAGTCATGGCCCGCCGGCCGGAGTTCATGATCTTCTCCTGCCTGAAGGACTTCTACGTCCTGCGGCCCAATAGCCTCGAGCCCAAGACCGCGGAGCTGCTGGCCGTTGCCGCCGCTGCTGCCTCGGGGGCAGACAAGTGCCTGAAGGTGCACATGAACGCCGCCCTTCGGGCGGGGGCAAGCCTAGACGAGATACTGGATACGCTGTTTATCGCCGCCCTCATCGGCCAGACAAAGGTCCTGGCCTCGTCCTTGCGCACCTTCCAGGAGTTCGAGGGCAGCCTGGATGAGAAGTAGCTATTTTTGCCGA
>NZ_DAIK01000057.1:0-4673 GCF_002496085.1 Methanosaeta sp. UBA458
TTAGGCCGTGGGAGGAGTTCACCCCCCAGCAGTATGGCCACGGGGAATATTATCAGGGCCTGGACCACCGCTCGCACACCGGAGGCCACCGACCGGCCGATGACCGTGGCATAAATGGAGGTGGGGGCTACAAGAAGCCTCTTTAAAATTCCAGTCTCCCTCTCCCAGACGATTGTCAGGCCGTAGAATACAGAGACGAATATGGTGGACTGAAGCAATACCCCTGGGGTGATGTAATCGATATAGGGCAGTCCGCCGATGGGTATGGCATAGACCCGACCCATGATCGTTCCGAAGACGCCCAGCCACAGTATGGGCTGCACCGGCGTATTTGAGGAATACGTCATCCAATGTGGGCTTGTCAGTACGGATTCTCATATCCGCTGATATCCAGCCAGACGCTGGTCTCCTGAGGCACATAGCCGATGATCCTTCTTATTTCTTGACCATTCCGAATCGTATCCAGGCCGAAGATGTATGCCTGGCCCGAGGTCGGCCTGATCTGGGTGGGCAGTATCCTCATCAAGGTGGTCTTACCAGAGCCATTTGGACCTAGAAAAGCGAAGACTCTGGCTGCCTCTACCCTCAGATCGACCCGTCCAGGGCCCTTATCTTGCCGTTATAAAGCTTGGAGAGCCCTCTTGCATCAATTGCAGCTGTCACTTCATCTTCATCCCTCTCTTCTTTTCAACCTCTTTTGAACATTCCATTTTTACAATTTATTACAATTATTTGATATCGTAATTGTTTAACCATAATAGATCATGGATTAGATTTAATCTTTATTAACTTTTTCTGTAGAAAATGGATTTCAATATGGTAATAATATCAGATACGTATCAACCACTAATGATCCTTTATGTGATTTGTTTAGCCAATACTTGAACGAGCTCTGCGAAGGATGGCCAATAGCCAGCATTGCGCAATTTATGCTATGAATTTAACGAGAAATCTTAAATAGACTGATGTCAAATGCATAAGATCAGAGGAATTCGTATGAAAATGAGCTATCAAACCATAACCATGATCCTTCTCCTGGCCCTGGTTCCGGGATTGGCCATGGCGGACAATGCATTAATGGAAGCGCTGGGAGACAAAGCTGCCCAGAAAGCAATGCAGGATCTGGGATTCGAGAAGGGAGATGCTAATGTCCTGGTTTTAACCGATGCCGGGCATGCCATCGTCGATGGCCAGACATCTCAGGCCGCGATCAAGGGAATCACAAATGAGAGCGGAAACAGCATTGGCGATGGAAACCTTTTCAGGCCTCTGCGCGCTCACTGGAAGCCTCTCTGGTTCTACTTCTTCGATAAATCCACCGGCGAAGCAGTGTATCTGGAGGCCAACTCCGAGGCCCTGAGCAAGAGTCTCGATGAGTTTCTTGCCTTGCCGGACGATCAGGTATTCAGCAAGATATCAAAAGCCAACGTGGATATAGAATATCTGCAAAACCATACCGATGAGGGCAATGTCACCTTCAACGATAAAGCCTTCAACGGCAATGAGTTCGGACTTGTGGCAATGTCCAATGTCTGGGCAAGGGGAGCATCCTATGACTTCCTCCAGGCCACTGCATTCCATGACCATCTCTGCCCCGGGGTCACCAGCGGCCTTCATATCGCTGAGTTTGTCGAGGAGAAGCTGCCGATAACCAATAGCAGCGAGAGTTATAAAGTCATCTCATGCCCCAACTGGTGCAAAGAGGACCTATTCCAGATGCGCTGGGATGCCACTCCAGGAAAGAGCGGCATGTTTGTGATGGCCCTGACGGATGCCGAGAAGAAGGCAGTGCCCAACGTCGCCGGGATCTACATCCGCTGGAATGATACTGCCAAAGAGGGTGATGCACTGGTGCTGGCCTACAACTTCAGCGCTGTGGATCTGCCAAAGTGGACAGGCCCCTCCTGGGGATCGAAAATATACCAGGACATCGTCCTCATGCCATATGAAAATAATCCAGAGGCGTTCATAACCATCCTCAAGGAGTTCAAGGTGGATGCTGCCAAGCTGGCTAATCTCCAGAATGCCGGCATGCATCCTCTGAAGGTTGCGGGCGTGATGTGAGACAAAAAAAATGAAAACCGGCCACATAGGTTAGCTGCCTTGCGGCGGCTGCCTACTTTTTCTTTACTATAAGAATCTATTCCCGAGAATATAGGAGAAATTAAGATGCTGAGAAAGAATGGTGCAATCATTGAAAGGTGGCGTTACCCTGTGAAATTCCTCCTTTCGCCTTTATTTGCAGCCGCAGGCTTGCTGCTCCTATTATGCAGCACATCAATAGCAGCCGATGAAACGATAGATGTGCTCACCATCGCCGACCCAACCGGGGATTGGGGATTTCCTTCGCCCTACGGTCACTACTCGCGCGGGCCGGGATATGTCAGGATGAGCATGATCTTCGACACCCTCGTCTGGAAGGACCAGAACGGCTACGTTCCTGCTCTGGCTGAAAGCTGGCAACTGGAAGATGACGCTTATGTCTTCAATCTGAGAAAGAACGTGTCTTGGCATGATGGAGATCCCTTCACCGCCAAGGATGTGGTCTTCACCATCAACTACATCAAGGAACATCCCTATCAGTGGGTCAATTCAGAGCCGGTTAAGGGTGCAGAGGTGCTAGACGATTATACAGTGAAGCTCTATCTTAACAAATCATATGCCCCCTTTATAGATATGGTGGCAGGAACCCTTCCCATCCTCCCCGAGCATATTTATAAGGACGTGAGCAATCCAGAGGAGTTTCAGGATGACATAGCAATTACTGGCACCGGACCCTACAAGCTCTTGGACTATGATAAAGCCCAGGGGACGTATCTTTACGAAGCCTTTGACGACTACTACTTGGGTGCACCTAAAGTGAAGCAGCTCAAGTTCGTAAAGGTCAGCAGTGAGATGTCTGCCTCCGCTATGGAGAACGGCGATGTTGATGCGGCCAGCGTTCCTCCCGAGATGGCGGACAGCTTGAAGGACAAAGGATTCACGGTTCTGAAGGGATCCCACGACGGCATCACCAAGATCATGGTCAACCACAAGAATGAGCCCTTCTCCGATGCCAGGTTAAGACAGGCCCTTTATTATGCCATTGATAGGCAGGCTCTGGTGGATACGGCTCTTCGCGGCTACGGCATCATCGCCAGCTCCGGTCTCTTTGCCCTGGACAGTGAATGGTATAATCCCGATGTGGAGGAGTACAAATATGACCCGACAAAGACTGAGGAGCTGATGCTCGCCCTAGGCTACTCCAAAGACGGTCAATACTTCTCCAAGGACGAGGAGGCCCTGGAGATGGAGATGCTGGTCACTGCAACGAATGAACGCGCCGGAGAGATGATTAAGCAGCAGCTGGAGCAGGCCGGATTCAAGGTAACCTTGCGAAGTGTTGACTCCAAGACACTGGACAGTCTGGTTGGCGAGTGGAATTTCGACCTGGCTTTGAACAGCCATGGTGGAATGGGTGGCGACCCTGAAATCCTGAATAGGATCATAGGCGAGGGATATACCTTTAACAGCGCCCGGTACATTGAGAACCGGAAGCTTAACGATCTTCTGGATCAGGAGGTCTCTGAGATGGATCCTGTCAAGCGGAAAGAGTTGGTAAACGAGGTTCAGAAGGTCTATGCACAGGATCTGCCCGCCTTGCCCCTTTACTATTCAGATTCGTACTGGGTTCATGATGGCAAGGCGGATATGTACTACACCAAGCTGGGAGTCGCCAACGGCATACCTATCGCCCAAAACAAGTTGTCTTTTGTAAAGTGATACGAAACTCAGGAGGCGAGCGCGCGGAAATTTGCTCGCCTTTTTTATCCGAGGAATTGAAAATAAAGAGAGAATGTTGCAGGAGATTGTCATGATCTTGAAACCCAATCAAAGGGAGAATATCATTCCACTACCAGTAGTACTGATTTCGACTTTATCCCAAGACAGAGTGAGAAATGCTGCTCCCTGGTCAAATTTCACGCCCATTCTGCGCCCCCTGGAGGAGGTCATCCTCGCGTCCTGGATCAAGCGCGAAACCCTGGAGAACATCCGCCGGACGGGAGAGTTTGTGGTGAATATCCCGCAGATGGGCATGGAGGATGCGATTATGATCTGCGCCAGAAGCTATCCTCCCGAGGTGGATGAGTTCTTAGAAGCGGGACTTGAGCCCCACCCGTCCACAAAAGTCAAGGCTCCTGGAATCGAGGGCTGCCTGGCCTGGGCTGAGTGCGTTTTAGAAGAGGAGCTGGTCCGGGAGAATTTCGTTCTCATCATCGGCAAGGTGGTGCACCTGGAGGTTGATGAACGGTTCTTTGATGCTGATGGAAGCATGGACTTTCAAAGGGCAAAGCCCCTGTCAGTAATGCTGGGCAAATACGGCATGAGCTTCACTTATCCGGCTTTTTCCGGCAGGTATGCGGAGTACAGGGAGATGTTTCAAGCATCTGCTGCCCTGCGAAAAGGTTGATAGTCGGACGCTGCTCGTGACCACTCCCGCCAATGAATTGGCGGGCATCTAGGCTTTCGCCACAGACTGTAGCCCCAGTCTGAGAATGTTCTTGGCTGCATTAAGGTCTCTGTCCATCGACAATCCACAATAGGGACAACTATGGACTCTGACGGATAGATCCTTTTTGACTATTTGACCACAGCAAGAGCACATCTGAGATGTATTCAATGGATTAACAAGT
>NZ_DAIK01000076.1:0-7331 GCF_002496085.1 Methanosaeta sp. UBA458
TTTAAGGGGTGGGAGTAGTCACTACCCTTCTAGACACATCTACCTGGACCATGAGAGCAGCAGACAGTCTGCTAACAGAAATCTGCCAGGAGAGATGGGAGGCAGCTATCCATGAACGAGGCAATGATATTTTTCGCAGGCCTTCTCGCCCTCATCGTGGGGGCGGAGCTGATAGTGCGAGGTGCATCGCGACTGGCGGCGTTGCTGGGGATAAATCCTCTGCTGATCGGCCTCACCATCGTCTCCATCGGCACCAGCATGCCCGAGCTGGCAGTGGGAATCACCGCCGGGCTGCAGGGGAGCGGTCCCCTGGCAGTGGCCAACATCGCCGGCACCAATCTGGTCAATATCCTCTTCATCCTTGGCCTGAGCGCATTGATTCGGCCCCTGGCCCTCCATCTGCAGGTCCTCAGTCTCGACCTGCCCATGATGATCGTCGCCGCCGCAGCTCTGGCCGGCCTGGCCTCAGATGGCGTCCTGACCCCACTGGAAGGAGTCCTGATGGTTGGCGCCTCTGCAATATACACCCTGGCCGTCGTCCGCAGCAGCAGAGCAGAGTCGGACTATGTGAAAAGGGAGTTCGAGGACATGTGCGGCGATGGCTTCATGGAAGGCTGTGGCGTCAAGGCTCTGTCGCCAGAGAGAAAAGAGCTGCTGGCAAAGGCGAAGTATGCCGCCATGCTCATCGCGGGAATGGCCATAACGGTAATTGGAGCCGACTGGCTGGTGGATGGGGCAACGGGCCTCGCCCGGATGATCGATATTCCTGAGGCGATAATTGGCCTTTCCATCGTCGCCATCGGCACATCGGCTCCGGAGCTTGTCACCACAATCGTTGCCACCCTTAGAGATGAGAGGGACGTTGCCATCGGCAACCTCCTGGGAAGCAGCATCTATAACATACTCCTCGTACTGGGCCTTGCCGCTCTGGCCGCCCCCACTGGCCTGACTGTGACCCGCCAGCTTCAGCTCTTCGACATCCCCCTGATGACCCTGGTTGCCCTGGCCTGCGTCCCTGTATTCCTCACCGGCAGACGCATCTCCCGATTGGAGGGGGGCCTGGGCGTGTCCGCCTATATGATCTATCTCATCTGGCTGGTCTTGTTCCGGGCCTGATATATCCCTGATGATAAACGGCGCACAGTGGCTTCTCCCTCTGGCATCGGTCAGCCGAAGCGATCTTCAAGATCCAAAAAGCCTAACCACGGGGGATGATCTGCTGCTCAGGCTCATTATCATCGCTCGCGATCTCTTTTTTCTCCACCAAAGAGCGTAGGAGGTCGAGGGAAGGTCCGCTGGACTGGACGGAGAGGAGATCTCCTCCCTTCAACACGGTGCTCCCGCCGGGACGGATGGGGTGCCCCTCTCTTCTCAAGACCGCAATCCAGGTATCATCGGGCAGGTTCAGATCTGCGATCTGCTTTCCATCGGCAGCGCTGCCAGAAAGGACCTTGAGCTTAACCAGCGGTTCCCACTCCTCTTTTCCCGCCACCGCCTCCGGCGGCTCGGGGAGCGATTCCAGGGGGGCATACACACCCAGTCGACGAGCGAAGAAAGGTATGGACGACCCCTGCGCCAGGACGCTGGTCAAGACCACGAAAAAGACCACATTAAATATCATATCAGCCTTCTGAACCCCGGATATGAGGGGGAAAGTGGCCAGGATGATGGGGACCGAACCCCGCAGCCCCACCCAGGAGAGCATCACCCTCTCCGTGAGGGGCATTTTCCTGAAGGGCAACAGGCAGATAAGAACGGCCATTGGCCTGGCCAGGAACATCAGCACAAAGCAGATGAATAGACCAATGCCTGCCACTGGAATGAGTTTCGATGGAAAGACCAGCAGACCCAATGTTAAGAACATGACGATCTGCATCAGCCAGGCCATACTATCATGATCGTCTATCAGGCTGCGCTTATGGATAAAGGAGTGACTGCCCAGGCTCAATCCGGCGATGTAGACGGCCAGAAAACCGTTGCCCCCGAGAGCGGCAGTCAAGGCAAAGGTCAGCAGGACCAGCGATATGGTCAATAGGGGGTAGAGACCCCGATAATCGAGGCGAATGCGATTGACGATAACGGCCATGCCCCTGCCCATCATATAGCCGAATACCGCTCCCAGGGCCATCTGCTGGGCGAACATGGAGATCAGAGTGGTGGGGGAAGCAATCGCCCCGGTGATCAATGCAATCAGACTGGTGGTGAGGAAGATGGCCATGGGATCGTTGCTGCCCGACTCCAGCTCCAGCAATGGCCTTAGATCTCCTTTCAGGCTGATCTGCTTAGAGCGGAGAATGGAGAATACCGCAGCAGCATCGGTAGAGGAGATGATTGCCGCCAGGAGCATCGCCTCCAGGAGGCTGAAGTCGAGCACATAGTAGGCTGCATAGCCGACGATTATGGCGGTGAGCATGACCCCAATAGTAGAGAGTATCACCCCCCTCCACAGGACGGGCTTGATCTCCTTCCATTTGGTGTCCAGGCCGCCGGAGAAGAGGATGAATATTAAGGCCACCGTACCCAGGTACTGGGCCAGCCAGGGATTGTTGAACTCTATCCCCCCCGGCCCGTCTGAGCCGGCCAGCATGCCGATCAGCAGGAATAAAACCAGGGTCGGCACACCCAGCTGGGTGGACGCTTTGCTGGATACTACGCTAAGGAGAAGCATTACAGCTACGCCCAGCAGAAGGTATTCCAGCGGTATCATAACAGTATCTTCTACATCCTTACATCAATATTAGCCTTCTTGATCGTGACCGGTCATATTGTCAGGGCGGTGAGCCTACGATTACGAGGCCGTATTTTGAGAGCCATCGGCCCTGCCGAAGAGATAGCCGACCGATGCTAGCTGGGCCTCGGAACCCAGGATGATGGCCAAATCATCCGGCTGAAGAACGAAGCTCTCATCAGGATGATTGATCACCTGAGATTCCCTATTTACCGCCAGCAAGGATATGCCTATCTCTCTCAATCCGATCTCCTTCAGGGACCTTCCTGCCGCAGGCGAGCCGGCCGGGACCTTGATGGTGATGAATTCATTCTGAATCATGTTGAGGTCAGTGGTGCAGTAGGGCTCTTTGGAGATGCTGCGAAACATCTCATACCCATCTGCCCGGATACGATTTATGAAAGAGTCTATCCTCTCCCTTGGCACTTCATACTTCTCCAAAACCCGGCAAAATATCTCCACACTGGTCTCATACTCCTCAGGAATAACCTCATTTGCCCCCAAATTATATAGAGCGCTCATCTCATTGATGTATCTGGTCCTGTCAATTATATATATGTCGGGATTCAGCCTCCGGGCCAGTTCGGTCATCCTGCGAGTTTCCGTTCGATCGGAGATAGCTATCACAATCACCCGGGCGCTCTTGACCCCAGTGCTCAAGAGGACATGCTCTTGGGTGGCATCTCCATACCGGATGGGCTCACCATTACGCAGACCGGATTTCACTGTCTCTGGATCGATGTCTACTATTACATAGGGTATTGCCTCGCTCTTGGCAGATAGGGCCACGTTCCTGCCATTAACCCCATATCCTATGATGATCAGGTGGTCTTTCATCGTCTTTATATCCGGCATATTAGCAGGCAGGGAGCGATTCAGCCTCTGGAAACGGGGGAGCCTTGATGTGGCATCTGCCAGCTTTGTGGATACCGCTATGATAGAGGATGTTGCCACCATGGTCAGGACTGCAACATCCAGAAATATCCGGTAGAGCTCCTGGCTTATAAGGCCGTACTCCAGCCCCACCTTGGAGAGGACGAAGGAGAACTCCCCGATCTGGCTGAGGGCCAGGCCGACCAGAACAGCAATTCTCAAGGGCAGGCCCATGATGGCCACCGTTGCCCCGGCGATCAGGGATTTCAGGAGCATCACCCCGGAGGCTAAAAGGATGATATAGAGAGGATTAGCCAGCAGGAAATTGACATCTAAGAGCATGCCGACGGAGACGAAAAAGAAGCTGGTGAAGGCATCCCGCAGGGGCAGGACATTGCCAAAGGCCTGATGGCTGTACTGGGACTCGGATATGGTGAGGCCTGCCAGAAATGCGCCCAGACCCAAAGACAATCCCGCCAACGAGGTGGCCCAGGCCACGGCGAAGCATATCGCCACCAGGCTCAGGAGGAACAGCTCCCGATCATCCGTCCGGGCGATGTGGTAAAGGGCAAGAGGGACCAGCCATTTGGCGCTGATGATCACCAGGGCGACAAGAGCCAGGCCCTTGGCCAGAATGAGGAGGGGAGATTCAGGAACCTCGCCCACAGCGCCTGGCAGTAGGGGGACGGCCAGCATTAGGGGAACTATAGCGATATCCTGGAAGATGAGAATGCCCAGGATGGTCCTGCCCTGGGGGGTGTACATCTCGGATTTTTTCTGGATTATCCTCAGCACAATGGCCGTGCTGCTCACGGAGACCAGAAATCCGATCAGGATAGCCGTACCGACCGGCTGGCCAAAGTAGATCAGCAGGGCATAGACAGCGAGGATGGTCAGGGCGACCTGAAGGGTGCCCCCAACCAGGACATACTTTTTCATCTGCATCAGATCTTTCAGGGAGATCTCCAGCCCGATGGTGAAGAGCAACAGGATGACGCCGATCTCCGCCAGGACATCAACCTGCTCGATGGCCTGAATCAGACCCAGGCCCTGGGGGCCGGCCAGCGCCCCGGTGAATATGAAGCCCACGATTGCCGGTGCCCTGACCTTATGGAATATGAAGAGTACTAATACCGATAGAACGAATATGACCGCAATATCCCCCAGCAGGAGCATTTCCATAACAATCGGCCCCCCACAAGGCCAGATTGTTTTCAACAAACCTTATGGATTATAATCATTTCTGAAAGGGATGGCAAAAGGAGAGAAAAAAGGATAAAGAAAGGATGCTCTTCGCTGTATCAAGTGGGTAGCAGGATAATTAATCCTGGTGGAATACGGAATAAAACCGCAGAGGCGCAGAGCGCACGGAGGACGAACGAACGGAGACGACTATTTGCTCAGAAATATGCTATTTTTTTCAAGTGCTGGTAATAAGATAAATTTCCACGTCTCTGCGGTTAATATTCGTAGCCGAATATTCAAACACGTGGTAGTTACGGAATAAAACCTCAGAGTCACAGAGCGCACAGAGGATCATGAAAAAATGTCGAATTCCTGTGACTTTTGCACGAACCCACACCAAACAGCGAGGAGCCAATCATATACCCTTGCCCTGGTGTCCAGGTAGATCTCAAAGCAGCCTGGTGGCCTCGCGTGGCCTGGGGGTCTTGACCACCAGGATTCGAGTGACGCTATTGCTCTCGTTCATCCAGCGGTGGGGAATCTTTGCCGGGCTCTCAATCAAGGTGTCCGCCCCTGCAACCGCTTTCTCCTCGCCGACCTCCACCACCCCAACTCCTTCCAGGACATAGAATATCACATCCACCGGAGTGATGTGCTTTTTCAATGACTCACCAGGCTGCAGGGTTATATGCACTACCTGGGCGCTCTCGGTATCGCTGATGCTCCGGGCATCCACCCCATGGGGATTGGGCTTGCTGGATACGTCTTTGACCTGCACGATCTTCATAAGTGTCTTATATTCACCCCATCTGGCATAAGCATTCCCCTGTATGCGGCTTTGGCCCATGCATTCGCCAGATCATGCGACCGCTATTCACCTCCCAAATGAATAACTAATCGCATTCTCCGAGCAGACATCAACACAGCAGCCGCAGAGGATGCATTCGCTGTTTTCCATGATCCTCTGACGGACCATGAGGTTTACATCAAGGCTCATGGGACATGTTGCCGAGCACCTTCTGCAATTCGAACAGCGGCCTGCATCGGATGAGAGTTGCAGCGCAGGCCAGCGGAAGAGGTCTCGGATCTTCCTTCCGGTGATGAGAATCACGGCGATCGGGCAGAAGTAATGGCAAAAGGCACGCTTGCCGGCTAGCAGGGCAAAGGCGGTGAAAAAAGCGATCTGCACAAAGAATATCGTGTACGATCCCTGTTGTGCAATTGATATGCCCTGATCGGTATAATAAAAGAGGTCGATGGTTTTCAGCCCTCCTGCAGAGCGAATTGCAGAGATGAGTGGGATAAAAAGTATGAAAAGGAATATCGGATATTTAAGCAGGTTCATCCTCCCTGTTCGAACATTTTTATCATTTAGGAGAATATAAATTTCCTGCAAGCCCCCTCCTGGGCAGAGCCATCCGCACCACAGCCTGCCCAAAAGAAGCGAGCTGATGAAAAGGAGAACGAATACGATAAGGCCGCCAGTGGCAACTCCTTGTGATGCACCCCGGATAATTACCGGACAGGATATATAAACAAAGGTGGCGGGCAATAGCACGAAAGAGAGGATGATCATCGCCCTCCTGATCTTTTGTCTGGCCGGGAATTTAATCATAGAATTTATATAACCTGCTTTTTGACAACGGTGTCCGACAGCTTATTGAAGAGGCGCTGCCTCTTTCCCCGAAAGGCAAATAGGCCGATCAGGCAGTCGACGGGGAGGAGAAAGGCCTTGCCAAAGGACTGCAGAGCCGAATCCCTAAAGCCGATGGCCTCTCCATAGGGCCCGACCACCACGATATTGAGCAGCATCTTTCCCAGGGATTGCCCACGGTATCCCTCCAGTGCGGTCCAGTAGACGAAAATCAGACCGGACAGAATCAGCATTGCGTCCAGATGCATTGGATCGATCCCAAGGACCAGGACTACTCTATGCCATATGAGTCCCATGAGCAGAACATCGATCAGCCAGGCCCAGAAGCGATCACTCCAGCTGGCCAGCACCAATTCATCCAATCCGGTCTCCTCCTTCAGCTATTCGAGATTCAGACCTTTTTCTGCCTCTTCTTGTAGATATAGCCACCAACAGCAATCAAGATAATAAGCGCTAGAGCTGCTGGCAGAAGAAGAGACCGGGCGGCAGGCTCAACCTTTACCGGTATTTTCATGCTCTCAGAGATCACTGTGTCTCCATTGACATCAGTATACTTGATCTCGCTGCTTATGCCATAATCCTTTGCTGTAGCATCGGAGTCGACGTCCATCCGGAAGAGGACAGTGGTCTCATTTCCCGGATCCAAATTTCCTATGAAGGCCTGATCATCGGTGGAGGAGAAGGGCTTGAAGATGGAAAGCCTGGCTACAGCATCCCTTACGGGATCCTCGCCGATATTCTTGTAGGTGGCATGGATCTCCTGCTTCTTGCCCCCGGCTAAAAGCTCAGCAGTGGTGTTCTGGATCACGAAGTCCGCCTGCTTCTTGACCCGGATGGTGACGGGCACTGTCTGGTTGGCCTTCTGGTAGACATAAGAGACCCGGTAGTTGG
>NZ_DAIK01000076.1:7382-9372 GCF_002496085.1 Methanosaeta sp. UBA458
CTTGGAGGCATAAACCCGAACGTTATCCTGATAGTCATAAGTCATATTCAAGTGGAGTGGATACTCTCCGGCCGGAGCATGCTCCCCTATCTTGATGGTGAACTTGAGAGGAGACTGAGTCTTGTCCCCGGACTTGAGCGACTCGACCACCTGGTCGCCTGACTTCACCTCGATCTGAGGGGCCTGGGAGATCAGGGTGGCGGTGACCCCCAGAGCGGTAGGCTTCTTGTTCTCCTCCTCCAGCTCTGCGCTGGCGAGGGCATACTCCTTGGAATTCTGGGGCATCTGGTCCTGCTTGAAGCCTATGATCCTGCCGTAGTTGGTCAGATCAAGATAAAGGGTGACGGTATCCCCCCGCTTAAACTCATCTGTGCCGGAGATGCTCGCGGATATGTCCGGACTGCCGTACATGGTATAGTAATTGTCCCCGCCAAGCTCCAGGGGTATGTAGGTGTTCTGGGCTAATACCGGAGCCAGGAGGATGAACATAGAGGCCAGGGCGATGGCATACTTAATTTCCATTGATTCTTCTCCATCTTTGATTGTTGATCAGTGCAATTGCTCTCTTCATTTCCAGTTTTGCATTCTCTAATACTTCACGCTGAACTTCCATTCTAATGGCCAGGACTACGAACACGGTGAAGGTGGTGACCAAGGCGAGCACGACCGACATCACCGTGACCACTCCGAAGTTGCTGATTATGTTGAAGGGAGAGGCGATCAGAGCGCCAAAGCCGAAGATGACCGCCATCCCCGATGCCACCAATGCAGAACCTATGCGGTTGGCTGTGATCTTCAGGGCATCGATGGGATTGCCCACATTCTCCAGCTCTTCATAGAAGCGCTCCATCATAAGTATAGCGTACTCCGAACCCACCCCCAGGACCAGAGCGCCCAGTGTGGCGGTGAGGGGGGTGTACTTCAGCCCGCCGTAGTACATGACCAGCCCCATCCAGCCTATCACTACCAGCATGGGCAGCACTGGCAAGAGGGCCCGGATCAGGTCCCGGTAGATCAGCAGCAGCAGGACGAAAATCAGGAACAGGCCGAGCAGGGACATCTCCACCCTCCCCTCTGTCAGGGCATCCATGACCGTGGTCATCAGCACCGGCTGGCCGGTGATCCGGACGGAAACTCCGGGCGGTGGGGTATGCCAGGCCAGGTCATCCTCATAGGACCGGACCAGACGCTCCATCCCTTCCGTTCCCAGGTTGAGCTGGGCATTGCCTATATTCACATCTATTATCGCCAGGTTGTGGCCGTTGAGGTATGCGCTGCTAACTGAAGAAGGCAGAGAGGCGATGATCTCCCTGGCCCGGGTGGTGTCGCCGGGCAGCTCTCCCCCATTGGCCGATTTGATATAGGTGGCAATGCTGGTGGCCCTCTCTGTCCGGTCCTCTCTGGACCTCATAAGGTAGCTGCCAAACTCGTCCATCCATTTGAGGTTCTCAGGATCGGTGACATCATCGGCCTGGATCAGGAACTTGATTGAGTCCGTTCCCCCATAGACATCTTTCATATGCTTCAGGTCGATCAGCGGCGGCAGGTCCGCGGGGATATAGTTCTGGGAATTCGTCTCTATGGGGACCAAAATGTCAGCATAATTCCCCGCCAGGGCCAAAAGTAAAGCCAGTGCCAGCACCGCCTTCCACCTCTCAATGCAGAAGGTGGCAGTGCTCTCGATGAAAGCACCAATTGGCGAGCCATTCTCAGAATGGGCTGCTGCCATCTTCTTTCGGGGCAACCTCTTCTCGGACTGATAAAGGATGGTCAGGTTCACAAAAAGGGCGGACAGGTAGCACATGACCAGGCCGATCATGCACATCTTTCCGAAGTCCTGGGTCGATGGGACGGAGGAGCTGAGAAGGGAGAAGAAGCCCGCCTCCGTTACCGTCAGGGCGACGAGCACCGGGATTGCCACATATTTCACCGTTCTCGTCGATGCTTGCAGAACGGATTTGCCTTTAGACAATTCCTCATCTATCCGGTT
>NZ_DAIK01000076.1:9430-17835 GCF_002496085.1 Methanosaeta sp. UBA458
GTCCAGACGATCCCCAGTAAGACCACTGGCAAGGGGAGAAGCGACCACCTGACATGCCGGAAAAAGAGCAGCAGGGCTACTATCATCAGCAGGCCACACAGGGCGAGGATCTGGCCGTTGGTGCTGTTCATCATCTGCACGATTGCCGCCTGGAAGGAGGGGTCGCCGGTAATGGTCACGCCGTATCCCGAGGGGAATTCTGCATAGTCCACTGCTTTCTCTATTTCCAGAAGGAGCTTGTTTCGCTGCTCTTCGGTTAGGGTGGAGGTGGTGGGCATGCCAATGATGATTCGGGTGTGGCCGCGATCCGGCATCAGATGGGCAATGGAGGTGCCTGAATTTGCCAGGATCTCGTCAATCCTCTCCTGAGAGGGGATTTGCCGGATGCCCGTCCTCTTGTATTCCTCGTCCGCTATCCAGTCGGCTGCGCTCTGGACGCCCAGAACATGCTCCACCTGATGCATATGATCTGAAAATCGCAGGATGGCAGACAGAACCTCGGCCCCTGCTACGTCATCGCCCTCGATGAGTATCATATTGCCATCAGAGCCGAAGTTTTCCAGGTAGAGGTGATCGTAGAGCTGATAGAGGGCGGAGTCTTTTGAGACGAATGCCTCGGTGGTCATGCCCTGGCTCTCGATCTGCTGGGCATAGTGAAGTGAGACCAGTGTCAGGAGAACTGCTGCCACGATGATTATCACAGGATTGCCGGTAATCCATTCTCCCAATCGCTCCAGGTCAGCCATGGCAGTGAAACCCTCTATCCGGATTTTTTCGAACGAACCAAATTATTGCGATATACTTAAGCTTTGTGTCCTATTCGGAAGCTTAATCTTGGATGAGCCCCCGCACTTTGGGCATGAAGCTGGAGTTCCATGGAGCGGCTGGAGGGGTTACAGGCTCGCATATGGTCCTCCACGCCCGGGATCTCCGAATCGGCATAGATGCAGGCCTATTTCAGGGTGGCGATACCGATCGGAACCAGGATGGCTTTGGCCATGATCCCAATCGACTGAAAGCGATGATTCTCACCCATGCCCATGTCGACCACAGCGGCAGGATTCCTCTTTTTATCAACGAGGGATTCAAGGGCTCAGTCTACTGCACCCATGCCACAAGAGACCTCTGCCAGATCATGCTCCAGGACTCCGCCCACCTGATGGAAGAGGCGGCGGAAAGGGAACGCCGCCATGCCCGCGATATGAAAAGGCCTCCTCGCCCGCCTCTATACACCAGAGGGGATGCTGAAAGGGCAGTGCGCCAGTTTAGATCCTTAGACTACTCCAAGAGATTTAATATCGGGGACATATCTGTTCGATTCAGTGATGCAGGCCATATCCTGGGCTCAACTATTGTTGAGATGGATATTGGCAAAAAGAGGCTGGTCTTCAGCGGAGACCTGGGCCGGCCGGACACCCCCATCCTCCGTGATCCCCAAAGGGTGGACGAAGCCGACTGGCTGGTGCTCGAGTCCACCTACGGTGATCTGGATCACGAGAGGATGCCTGACCGGGGAAAAAGGCTATTTGATATCGTTTTGGAGACTGTGGATCAAGGCGGGAATGTGATAATCCCGGCATTCGCCATAGGTAGGACCCAGGAGATCCTCTATGAGCTGAATCCCTTTGCAGAAGCGGGCAAGCTCTCCGGGGTGAAATGCTTCGTAGACAGCCCCATGGCCATCTCCGCCTCTGAGATCTACCGCCGCCATCCGGAATGCTTCGATGAGGAGACCCTCGGCCTCATAAGCAGGGGTGACAGCCCACTGGAGTTTCCGGGAATGGAGTATGCCCTCTCCAGGGATAAGTCAAAGGCGATAAATGAGCTGAAGGAACCGCATATAGTCATCTCAGCCAGCGGAATGTGCACCGGTGGAAGGGTGCTCCATCACCTGATGCAGAACATCGAGCGCAAGGAGAGCACAATACTGTGCGTCGGCTATCAGGCAGAGGGAACCCTCGGTCGAAGGATGCTTGACGGCATAAAAAGCGTGCAGATAATGAACCACGAGTTCGATGTACGGGCAAGGATCGAATCGATGGACGCATTCTCCGCTCATGCCGGCAGAAGCGAGATCCTGGAATGGCTGCGCGCTTTTCGGAGCTTTCCTGGCCAGGTATTCCTCAACCATGGGGAGGAGCGTGCCGCAGAGACACTGGCTGAGGCCATCAGGAGCGAGTTTGGCGCTCGTGTCAGCATTGCAAAGATGAATCAGAGCTTTAGCTTATAAGGCAAAAGCCTATTTATCAATGAGGCTATTATAAGCTATGGGGTGCTAAGATGAAAGTAACCTATACCAATAAGAAAGGAGAAAAGGTTGAGCAGAAGTTCGATACTGAGGACGAGGGCAAGAAGCTTAAGGAGAAGCTGAAGTCGCAAGGGGTAACAGACGCGAAATGGGAGTGGTAGTGGCCAAAGACTGGCTGGAAAATGCTAATTCTATGAGCTTGATCTCATTCCACAATTTTTTTGAATCGGCATGCTGAATTGTGTTCCCCCAAATTCATAGTTCGTGTGGTGCTTATATCACTCATTTTTGTAAAAATTAATTACAGACTAGTCCTTAAAGTGCCGGTTTTATTCTTGAGATCCAATATCCGGGCGCTAATCATCCACTATCTTTAAGTAATGGTATTGTACATTATTGTTAATAGCATTTTGCTCAAACAGGCTTTGAAATTTGCATCTGAAATGAATGGTGATCTTATGAGAATAAGCGATCAGGTAACTCAGATCTTTGGACCTATGAGTTCCAATATCTTTAGTGCTTTGATCATCCTTGTTGTGGGGTGGATCGTAGCTTTGATTGTCAGCTCTCTCATTGGCAAAGCGCTGCGTCGCACTGCAATGGATGAAAAAATAGCCCGGGTGGCAGTGGGCGAGGAAAGGGCCAGATCCATAGACTCGAATCGATGGATTACTCGGATAATTTATTATGTTCTACTGTTTTTTGTTATAGTGGCATTTTTCGAGACTCTGGGCCTAACTCTGGTTGCTCAGCCATTAAACGAGATGCTAACGGTGGTCTTCGCCTATATCCCCAAGCTCTTTGCCGCTCTATTGATAGCGATCGTCGCTATCGTCTTGGCGATGGTTCTCAAGAGGGTGGTATTGACAGTTCTTCGATCTGCAAACATCGATGAGGACATAGGCAGCAAGGCCGGGCTGGAGAGAAAGGAGATGCCATTGAGCCAGACCATTGCCGAGATAGTATTCTACCTTGTGCTCCTCCTCTTCCTGCCCATGGTCCTCAATGCACTCTCTTTGGGCGGGCTTCTCGAGCCCCTGCAGGTGATGATGGCCAAGATGCTTGGCTTCCTCCCCAATCTGCTGGCAGCAGCAGCTATCCTCCTCGTCGGCTGGTTTCTCGCCCGCATCGTGCAAAAGATCCTCACCGGCCTGCTGCTGGCAGTCGGCTCGGAGAGGCTGAGCGAGAAGGTGGGCCTTTCCCGGGTACTGGGAGAACGGGGGCTGGCCGGTTTGATCGGCCTGATCGTCTATGCCTTGATACTGATCCCCGTCCTCATGGCAGCCCTCCAGGCCCTGGACCTGGTATCCGTCACCCAGCCCTTATCCAATATGCTCAACCAGATACTAGCTGCCCTTCCCTCAGCCTTCGGAGCCATTTTGATCCTGGCCATCGCTTATGTGCTGGGAAGGATTGTGGCAGAGCTGGTCACAAACCTCCTGGCGGCAGCGGGATTCGACTCCATACTGGTCTGGCTGGGCCTGGGAAAGGAGCCGGCAGAAGGAGAGAGAAAGCCCTCCCAGGTGGCAGGCTATCTGGTGCTGGTAGCAATAATGCTTTTTGCCCTGATAGAGGCATTCAGAATACTCAACTTCGCCCTGATGGCAGATCTGATCTATGAGTTCATAGTCTTCGCCGGCCGCGTTCTGGTGGGACTGGTGATACTTGCCACTGGCATTTACCTGGCCAATCTGGCCTATGACACAGTGATGGCCAGCAACACCAGCCAGGCGAAGATGCTTGCCGGTGCGACCAGGATTTCCGTATTGATATTCTCCGGAGCCATGGCCCTGAGGCACATGGGACTGGCAAATGAGATCATCAACCTGGCATTTGGACTGCTGCTGGGCGCCATCGCTGTGGCCGTGGCCCTGGCGTTCGGACTGGGTGGAAGGGAGATCGCCGCCAGAGAGATTGATAAGTGGTTGAAGTCGATGAAATGAGCTTGCCTCAAATTGAACGAGAATCCTGGGAAAAGAGTGGCATAACCTGCCCTTTTCCCACGATTTTTGATATTATGACCCGGGCTTTTAATAGAAACGATTTAGTAATCAAGAAGAGATCATGGGATTCTATGTTTGGATCCAAAGATCATCTCACCACGATAGACAACCACCTCTACATCGAGGACGTCGACTGCTGCCGTCTGGCCGCGGAGGAGGGCACTCCACTGTACGTCACCTCCGAGAGGAGGCTGCGAGAGAACATCCGCCGCTATCATAGAGCATTTCCCGATGCAGAGAAATATTTCGCGGTGAAGGCCAATGGCAATCTGGCCATTCTGCAAGTCGCCGCCCAGGAGGGAATGGGGGCAGACATATTCTCTGCCGGGGAGCTTTCCCTGGTTCGCCTGGCTGGCATTCCCAGGGATATGATCCTCTTCAACGGCAACTCCAAGAGCGAGAAGGATCACGTAGCTGCCCTCCAGGCAGGGGTTCGCATCTCCGTGGACTCCAATGAAGAGCTGGAGCACCTGGCCAGGACCGCCCGTAACCTGGATTCAGAGGCTGAGATCCTCTTTCGGGTCAACCCCAATGTATCGCCAAAAACCCATCCCAAGATCGCCACCGGCCTGAGATCCTCAAAGTTCGGCATTCCCGCGGAGCAGGTGGCCGGGACCTATAAGAGGGCGATGGAGCTTGAAGGGGTAAAGCCAGTGGGACTGCACTGCCATATCGGCAGCCAGATTCTGGATACCGCTCCCTTCGCCGAGGCAGCGGGAAGGATGATGGACATCACCAGGGCAGTGATGGCAGAGGGCGGGAATGTGGAAAGAATAGACCTGGGGGGAGGCCTTGGCATCCAGTACCAGCCAGACAGCCCTGCCCCCCTGCCCTCGGATCTGGCAAAGGCCATTTTGCCGGTAATCCAGGATAGCTGCCGGGATATGGGAATCTTCCCTCAGCTCATTTTGGAGCCGGGCAGGAGCATAGTGGCGGACAGCACTATCATGCTCACGGGAGTCAATGTGGTCAAGAGGGCGCATGTCAACTTCGTGGCAGTGGACGCCGGCTTCAACGTCCTCGCCCGGCCCATGCTCTATGACTCCTATCATCATGTGCTGGCGGCCAACCGTGCGGAAGAGCAGGGAGAGGAGACCTATACCATCGTCGGCCCGATCTGCGAGACCGGCGATGTGCTGGCCCGAGACCGCCGTCTCCCTCGCCTGGTGCGGGGCGATACCCTGGCCTTCCTGGATGCTGGTGCCTATGGCTTCTCCATGGCTTCCCAGTATAACGGCCAGCCGAGACCGGCAGAAGTTATGGTCTCTGAGGACCGCTGGGAGCTCATCCGGCATAGAGAGGATGAGAGCGCTCTATTGGCCGGGCAGACCATCCCATCCCGGCTGATGTGGTAGGGGAATATGAAGGCAGATCCGTTGGTTGCGGCAGATAGGATAAAAGGGATGATTGAGCCGCTGCTGCAGGGCCAGTTCTCTTCGGGCCTGGGCAAGGTATTGGTCTATGTGCAGTCGGTGACCCGGAGCCTGGATTCCTCTCGAGCCGCTCTGAGAGCATTAGAGGAGAAGAGAACGGGAAGTCTGGATGCCAACTATGACGATTGGGAGAAGAGGAGAGCGGCCATAGAGCAGGCTTATGGCAGGGGTCTGAAAAACTCCATTGGTTTTGCCCGCCGCAACCTGGATTCTGCGCAGCTGCAGGCTCTGGAGGAGCTGGTGCGGCGCCCCCGCCTGGCCAGCAGAACAATTCTGGAGAAGAGGGCTCTTGCCCTGCAAAAGAGCTTCGACCGAATGGAAGATCCCGCCGCGGGCATGCTGGAGCACTATACGAGCACCTCCGATCCGCTTAACAAGTATCTGGTGGCCGGCCCCTGGGGCCACGAGTACCTGCAGAAGAGAAAGATCGATCCTGGGGGGTATGACCTCGCTCTCTGCAGGCTATTGGGCTGCCAGGATACTGTGGCAGGCAGAGTGGTGATGAGCTATGCATCCATCTGCCAGGCGATCGATGAGCTGGAGGCAGTGGCACAGGGTGCTCTGGATTGAATTCTCTGGATCATCTCATCTACTGCAGCAAAAGGTAATATAATCCTAAAGAGAGACTTAACTGGCAATTGGAGGTGATGCGGCTGCTGGAGATTGAAGATCTGTCGGTCAGCATTGGCAGTAAGCAGGTTTTGAAGAACTTCAACCTTAGGATAAACAGTGGTGAGACCCATGCCCTCTTCGGCCCCAATGGGACGGGCAAGACCACTCTCTTGAATGTCATAGCCGGTATTCCCAGGTACACCATCGATAAAGGGCGCATTATATTTAAAGAAAAGGATATCACTCACATGTCCATGGACGAGCGGGCGCGCCTGGGAATAGGCATGGCCTTTCAGCGGCCGCCGGCCATTCGCGGCCTGAGGCTCAAAGACCTGATCACGATCATCAATCCCCAGGCAGACACCGATTCCATTCTCAAAAAGATGGACTTTGAGGCCTTTGCGGAGAGGGATGTTAACCGCGGCTTTTCTGGCGGAGAGGTCAAGCGCTCGGAGATGGTTCAGCTTTTAGCCCAGCAGCCGGACCTGGTGATGCTGGATGAGCCCGATTCTGGGGTGGACCTGGAGAACATCAAGCTCATAGGAGATGCCATAAACCAGCTCACTCAGAAGGATCAGCGACCAAGCTACCGGACGAAATCGGGGATCATTATCACCCACTTCGGCCATATCCTGGATTATATGAAGGCAGACCGGGCCCATGTCATGCTGGGCGGTGCGATCGTCTGCAGCGGAAATCCGGGCGAGATCTTGGAGCAGATCAAGAAAAGCGGATACGAGGGTTGTGCGGGGTGCGCATGTCAAGCATAGAGGAGAAGGCCCGCAAAGCGCGAGATAAGAAGGCGCTCTTTGGTACCGATGTAAACCTGGAGAGCTACCAGTCCGATGCCAAGCCCCAGAGCGCTGTCGATGATGCACTGGATCTGCCCAATGTGGTAAAGAAGGCAGCTCTGGACGTGGGCGTGACCCTGGATGACGAATCCTCCGGGGCTTATGTGCAGATGGATCAGACCCCTGTAGTGGCCAAGTCCCTCTACGAAGGGGTGGAGATCATGGATATCGCCTCTGCCCTGAAAAAGTACGACTTCCTGCAGGACTACTGGTGGAAGCTGGTGGCCGCGGACGCAGACAAGTACACGGCAGATGTGGCCGAAGCCCCTCCGGCAGGCTTCTTCATCCGCGCCAAAAAGAACATGAAGACCATCTTTCCGGTGAAAAGCTGCCTGTATCTGGGCTCCACCAACCTCAACCAGCGGGTGCATAACATCGTCATCGCCGAGGAGGGCTCTGAGCTGCATGTGATCACCGGCTGCACCACCCCCGCCCATGTTCAGAGGGGGCTGCACATCGGCGTCTCCGAGTACTATATCCAGAAGAACGCCAAGGTGAGCTTCACCATGGTGCACAGCTGGGGAAAGGAGGTTGAGGTGCGTCCGAGGACCGGGGTGACCATCGCGGAGGGTGGATCGCTGTACAACAACTACATCATGCTCCGACCGGTCAAGACCCTGCAGACATTCCCCACAGCCAATCTGGCCGGCCGGGGAGCGGTGGCCAGCTTCAATACAGTGATCTACTCCACCATGGGCAATATCGATGTGGGAAGCGATGTGTTCCTGAACGCCCCTGAGACCAGCGCCGAGTCCATCTCCCGAGTGGTCTGCATGGGTGGGGATGTCATCGCCCGGGGGAGGATGACTGGAACCGTTCCCGGAGCGCGCGCTCACCTGGAATGCGTCGGCCTTCTCCTCTCCAATGAGGGGCGGATCTACTCCATTCCGGAGCTCGATGGCCGTTGCCGGGACCTGGATATGTCCCATGAGGCCGCAGTGGGCAGAATCTCCGAGGAGGAGCTGGAATATCTGATGTCCAGGGGCCTCTCCTCTGAGCAGGCCACGAGCGTCATAGTTCGGGGATTTTTGGATGTGGAGATCAAGGGCCTGCCCGAGGAACTGAAAAAAGAGATCAAGGATATCACCCAGAGGGAGGACCTGAAAGGATCCTGAAAATATCCTTTTTAGCTTCTTTTCTCGTATTTTTTTTCGATAAATTCCCGCTGATCTTCTCCTTCAATCTCAATCCCGGGAATAGAGAATCAGAGGCCATGCAATTTGCCGCAAATCGTCTGCAAATATTTATTAGGGGGGAT
>NZ_DAIK01000016.1:0-10901 GCF_002496085.1 Methanosaeta sp. UBA458
GCCTCAGACCTCCCAGATCTCCAGGGGCATCTCCGTCAGCCTCAGGGCTCCAGATGATGTCGTCAGGAAGGTGTCCTCCACCCCTAAAACACCTTTGCCCGGATAGATGATCTTGGGCTCCACGGCGATGGTCATCCCTTCCTGGATCTTGTGGTCCAGCGGGGCGAGCACCGGATACTCATCCAGCTCAAGGCCTACACCGTGACCCACAAAGCCGCATTTGCTCCCTACCGGTCCACCCAGGAAATCGCCATAGCCCAGGCGCGCCCCCTCTGATTCTGAGAGCTCGAACAGCTCTCTAGCCGTCCTGCCCGGCTTCATCTCCCTGGCGATGGCCTCCTCGATCTGGCAGGAGGCCTCGTAGGCCTCCACGAGCTCCGGCTCGATCTTGCCCAAAGAGAAGATCCTGGTGGCATCGGCGATATATCCATTGCAGATGCCCACCGTGTCCACAAATACCGGTTCGTTTCTCTTTATCTTTCTGTAGCCTGGACCATGAGGAAACACCACCGAGGTTCCCTTGCCGCCGGTGGGCGAGGCCAGGAAGCTGGGGATGGCAGCGCTCGATCCGGACATTATATGGCCTATGGGAACGATGCTGTTGAAGCGGCGAAAGCGCAGGGATCCCTGATGGCCCATCAGCCTCATCTCCGATTCCATGCGGCACATCAGCTCCACCTCAGTCATTCCCTCTTTAATATGATCCGGAACGGTGGAGAATCCCTCCACCAGCATCTGTGCTGCTTCCTTGGCCAGTTTTATCTCGAACTCTGACTTGACTGAGCGGATATGCTTGATCCTCTCGGCAACATCGACAAAAGAAGCATCCTCCAGGGCCTTGTTCACCCTAAAGTAGAAGCTGCAGGGAAGGACATCCATCTCCAGGCCAATGGTAGCGCTCGTTTTGATGCCCAGGTCCTCTTTTAGATTTCTCATATTCTTTAGCGGCCGGACCTCCAGGGGCGACTCCTCTTTTGCCCTCACCAGGCTTCTTTTCATCATAATAATCGGCTCGCCGTCTCTGGGTATGTAGACCAGTCCGTCCTGGGCGGTTCCAGAGAAGTAGCACATGTCCACCGCCTGAAATAGAAGGGCTCCGTCGATGTCGTCCATCCGATCTTTTAGCTTTTTTATCCTGCTATCGATCTCTGACTTGGGGTGAAGAACATAATCCATTTTGCCTGCCTCTTATAATCCATTTATTATATCTTTTTTTATCATCAATTGAGCCTGGCCGTTATTGCAGTGTTTTGCTGGCTATGCATTTTTGCCATTCTGTCAGTGATGGTGCATGGCTGATCATCTTGATCATTTATTTACCTAACCATCTTGATCAAGTCAACTACCGCGTCCTGAAGGGCGCGGCTTGCGACTACGCAAAAAGTCGTGTCGCGTCTGGCGGGCTGACATTACCGCCCTGAGACTCCAGGATATACCTCAAGTCTCGTGTTCGGTGCTCTATGTTCATAGCACCAGCTCTGTCGGCATGGGTTTCGTAACCGCATTTTTCGCACCTGAAGGCTACGCCGCAGCGGTTATTTCGGCTGATGTGGTTACATCTGGGGCAAGTTTGGGAAGTATATTCAGGATTTACGTAAATTATAGCTATCCCGGTCTCTTTGGCTTTGTATTCCACAAAAGCCTGTAGTTGCCTGAATGCCCAACTGCTATGCTCGTACCTGAATTCTGTGGAGACTTTGTTTTCCGTTCTCTTCCTGATGCCCGTCAAATCTTCCATGCCGATTGCCGAAACGCCGTTATCTACAGCAAATTCTATGAGATCCTTGGATACCTTATGGTTGACGGCAGTCATAAACCGTGTCTCTCGGCCTGCTATTTTTCTAAGAGTTCTCATAGAAGATCGAGTGCCCAAATATCGACCGCCTGCCTTCTGCAATCTCTGGCGTTCCTTGGATCGGATGTTTCGGTGGTTCTTGATTTCACCACCTGCAAAGAACTTGCATTGCTTGTCCGTGGTAGATGCAACCGCCAGACAATTAATACCGACATCAACACCCATGAAAGTGGATGCATCAACTATATTCTTGTCTGGAATATCCTTCGCACAGGCCAAATGGAAAAAGTAAGCTCCGTTTTTGTGCAAACAAAGCTTGGATGCCAGGTATTTCCAGGACCCGTCTAAGTATCTCTGAGCATACTGGTAATTCAAGATCTTATATCTCCTGCGCCCCGCTAATGTAGTTATGCTCAAAGTGTCTCCGGATAAGCCAAAATCGCGTTCGAACGAGAATGTAGCCGAGGTTGGATCGAAATCGAGGAATTGCCATTCTGATTCTCTTTTGTCGATCTGACTCTGAAGTGTTTTGTAAGCTCCCGAAACCTGGCGAGCTACATTGCAAGCCATCTGAGATTTCAGGGTTAAGATTGTTCCGTAGATGCTTGTAAGTGGCTTTTTGGATAAGTCCACTTCCAACAGGCTTGCCGATGTCAAACACGATTTGCGAGGCATAATTCATGCCTTGGGAGAATGCTCCTAGCAGCTCTGCTAGGTCATTATCCGGTGCATCTAGCTTCAGGATAATGGTCTTTGTGAGCTGCATGATTTGGTATATTCACTTAATGCTACATATGGTTATCCTGGGTGAAGATATTTGTACGCGCTCCTCCCCACCGTAAACGATGAAAACTCCGCGCTGCTGCGAGTTGAATCGTACGCATGGCATTGACCACTGAACTGCCCATAGTCAGGTGCACAATAGGATCGTTGCCTCACCAGTGCATCCGGCGCAGGTTGAAACCTTTATATGGGTGCCCTGATTAAATGCATTAATAGACCCGCTGAATGAGGCAGTTGAGGATCAGCAATAGGATAATGCAGTTGAATGGAGCAGTTGAGCAGGACAGTGGTTGCATATCGATATTCACCAACTCAAATAAACGAGGTTTCCGCAAAAAATGACATTAAAGATCGCTGTGGACATCGACGGGGTGCTCGCAGATCAGGTGGCTGCTGTTCTGAGGGAGATCGAGAGGGAATACGGCCTCATATATTCCAAGAGCGATGTCGATCGTGCGCACTGGACCTTCGAGGGAAGGGAGGTCTGGGAGGAGATATCTAGATTGCTTTCGGATCCGGAATATGTGATGCAAGTGCCAATTATCCATGGCTCGCAAAAGGCGATAAAGAAGCTCAGCCACCATGATGTCTTCGTGGTGACCGCCAGGAGGCCGCATACCGAAGAGGCTACCCGCCGATGGCTGAGCGCCCATTTTCCTTCCCTGAAGGGCTACTACTGGGCCAGAACGGGGACCAAGCATAATGTGCCATCGGATGTGCTTATCGATGATCTGGACATCAATATAGTGGAGTTCGTGAAGAGCGATCCAGATCGGCATGGAATTCTATTTCAGCACCCATGGAGCCTGAACGGCACTGGAATTGAGGATTATCGCAGCCAGGTCTCATACTGCCCGGAATGGGAGAGCGTTGTGAAGGCGGTGGAAACCATTGACCGCTCACGCCAGTGAATTCTCGCTACTGGTGATATCGATCTTTTATAGTTAAGCCGAAAAATGGTTATCTTATGGGCTTCTGTCCCCTGGCCTGCGCTTTCTGTCGCCTCTCCTCCTGCTTTTCTTTCTTCTTATCCTTTCTTGCCTCTCCTCCAGCATTCTTCTTGAATAGGTTGATCATTGTCGATCTCCTCAATTAAACCCGATTATTGTTAAATGCTGACCATTTCTATATCAATCTATTCCCCTTTTAAGATAGATTCTCCATTGATAATATAATAATGTGCAAAGAGCGAATGACATCTGACCACAGCTGACCTTCATAATCTTCTCTTTTCAGAGCGATAGGCTGATTATGGAAGAAGAAGAAGATCCAAACAGGAATGAACCGAGAGGAATTGACATAAGACGCAAATGAGGAGAGACGGGCAATGAAAGACAAAAAGATCCTGGAAGAGTTCAAGAAGACATATCCTGAGAAGTTCCTGCCCCCAGAGGTCATATTCAGCCACATCCATGCAGGAGATAGGATCTTCATAGGGACCGGTTGCGGCGAGCCTCAATTCCTGGTGGCTGAGCTGGTCAACTACGTCAACAATAATCCCAAAGCGTTCTTCGATGCGGAACTGATCCATATCTGGACGCTTGGCGTGGCTCCATATACCGATGAAAAGTTCCAGGATAACTTCAGGCTTGACTCCTTCTTCGTGGGAGACAGCACCAGAAATCCGGTTAACCGTGGCGCAGCGGATTATACCCCAATCTTCCTCTCATCCGTTCCCGATCTCTTCCGCTCAGAGATGGTTCCGGTGGATATAGCCCTAGTCCAGACCTCTCTTCCAGACAAGCACGGCTACCTTAGCCTGGGGATAAGCGTGGACGTGGTCAAGGCTGCCCTGGAAAAGGCAGAGGTTGTGGTAGCCCAGGTGAACGAAAACATGCCTAGAACACATGGTGATGGCTTCATTCATATCAAAGATATCGATTTTATCCTTCCCCATGACGAGCCTCTCCTCGAGTATTCGGTTAAGGCTCCCAACGACATCGTGCAGAGGATCGGAAAATACGTCGCTCGTATCATAGAGGATGGCTCGACCATTCAGGTGGGATACGGCCTGATACCGGACGAGGTGGTGCACAGCCTCGAGAACAAAAAGGACCTGGGAGTGCATACGGAACTCTTATCCGATGGCATCGTCGAGCTGATGAAAAAGGGAGTGGTCACCAATCAGAAGAAGATCCACAATCCAGGAAAGACCATCGCCTCATTCTGCATGGGAAGCCGGGATACCTACGATTTCCTGGACGAGAACCCATCGATCGAGTTCAAGAGGATCGATTACACCAACAATCCCCTCATAATCTCCCGAAACAGGATGATGACTGCTATCAACAGTGCCATGGAGGTTGACCTGACCGGCCAGGCAACAGCAGAATCTCTGGGAGGTACCTTCTACAGCGGCACCGGCGGTCAGGCGGACTTCATGCGGGGAGCGGTCCTCAGCCCCGGAGGGAAGACCATTCTCGCTTTCCCCTCCACTGCACTGAACGACAGCGTCTCCCGCATCGTTCCCGTCCTGCAGGAGGGAGCAGGGATCACCTTAACCAGGGGAGACGTGCATTATATGGTGACTGAATACGGAATCGCCTATTTGCACGGCAAGAACATCCGTGAGAGGGCAATGGACCTTATCGCCATCGCCCATCCCAAATTCCGCCCCTGGCTGATCGAAGCCGCCCGGAAGAGATCTCTGATCTACAAAGATCAGGTCTTCATCCCTGGCGAGAAGGGAATGTATCCCGAGGAGCTGGAGACATACAGGACCACCAAGAAGGGGCTGGAGATATTCCTCCGGCCGGTGAAGATAACCGATGAGACCATGCTTAAAGACTTCTTCTACGATCTATCAGAGGACAGCATGTACATGAGGTTCTTCTCTGCCCGGAAGGATATGCCTCATAAGAGGCTGCAGGACTTCGTTGTTGTAGACTGGAGCCGGAAGATGGAAATCCTGGCGGTGATCAAGGAGAAGGAGAGAGAAAGAGAGACCATTATTGCTCTTGGCCAGTACGAGCTGAACCCAGACAAGTACCTGGCAGAGGTAGCAATAGTAGTAAAGGACGAGTATCATGGAATGGGGGTGGGCAAAGAGCTTCTCTCTTATCTGACATACATCGCCAGGAGGCATGGCCTCTTGGGCTTTACCGCGGACACACTGGTGGAGAACAAGGCCATGGTGAGCTTATTTGAGAAGATGGGATTCTATACGGAAAAAAGAAGAGAAGAAGGGGTATATGAGATGAAGATGCTCTTCCGCAAGTCCAAGGAGCAGAACCGAGAGGATGTGATATGAGAAAGAGCATTGCACTCCGTTCCTCAAATGCTGCAGCTATAGAATAATGATAAAATAATTATAAAATAGCGATGAAAGAGGGGGTGCCAGGGATATCTGAAGGGATCTTCAAGCCGCCGATAATCCCTGGTGATCCTTTTATCCTTTGAGCGGCATATGATCCTTTCATGAGCAATGAGCTGAAAGCCGCTATCCAGAAATGGTGCGAAAAGTTGGAGATACCCCTGGTGGGAGTGGCCAGCGTGGATCGATGGAAAGAACCCCCATTTCAGCCTTGGATGCCGGAGGAGTTCTATCCTCAGTCTATATACCCCGAAGCCCGGTCGGTGATAGTCATCGGCCTACCAATCAGCCTGCCAGTTCTGGAAACGTCGCCCTCTGTCTATTACCGGGAGCTGTACAGCACAGTCAACTCCCTTCTCGACCAGTATACCTACCGCCTGGCCAGCTATCTCACCCAATTG
Source organism: Methanosaeta sp. UBA458 (assembly GCF_002496085.1). Taxonomy (NCBI): domain Archaea; kingdom Methanobacteriati; phylum Methanobacteriota; class Methanomicrobia; order Methanotrichales; family Methanotrichaceae; genus Methanothrix; species Methanosaeta sp. UBA458. Next base: position 6,293 of record NZ_DAIK01000016.1, read on the forward strand.
GGCCATCCTTCCGTCTTCGTTCCCAGGGATGGATACATCGGAATCCGGGCGCTGCTGAAAAATCCGGTGGCAATCTTCTCCCACCGCCATGCTGCCTTTCTGGCAGGCCTGGGAAGCTTCGGTGTGAACAATATGCTCCTGACGCCAGATTATGGTCCCCGGGTGCGCTTCGGCTCTGTCTTCACCTCCGCAGTTCTTCCATCGGACCCAATTAGAGATGAGAAGCTCTGCTCTGAATGCATGCGCTGCGTTAAGATGTGTCCGGTCAATGCACTGGATGAGAGGGATTACCCCCAGGGTCTGACCAATAAGAAGAGCTGTGCCGAGCATAGCAATGAGCTGAACCAGAAGGGCATATCCCCTTGCGGAATCTGCATCAAAGTCTGCCCGGTGGGTCTGGATCGGCGGCTGTTTCGCCGGGAGGATATATCGATTTATTCCCGGCCGGATCGCTTCCCGGAGGGCCACAGGGCCTGGGAGCATGCGCAAAACTACGGAGGGATATGAGGGAAGTTCGAGGGCTCAGATCATGATATGTGCATGATGCATATTAGATCATGAAACCATTCCTTTCAGCCCTTTTTCGATCCCCTCATCCATCTCCTGGCAGTAGCCATGCACTGTGCAGTCCACAGAGATCAGGCTCTTGGGCTGGGAAGCGAGAGCATAAGTTTTCACCGCCAGAGGATAGAGAATCACCGTATCGTTTCTGGAGTGGATCATAGCCAATGGCCGGGGTGCGATCAGAGGTAGATAGGTATCAGGATCGATGGATCGATAGAAGCGAATTATATCCTCATCCTCGATGCCCAACTGGGCAACGACGGCATCGGTACCATAACCGCAGGTGCTTAAGGCCAGAACGCCCTTAGATCTTTCATCCAGGGCGCAGGCGATGATGGCAGTTCGAGCACCATTGCTCTCTCCAGCATAAATGATCCTCTCCGGGTCGATCTCGGGCACAGAGCGCAGAACTTCGGCTGCAGACAGGGCATCATAGACCATCATATGCTCCACAGGCTCTCTTCCATCTATAAAAAGCGCAAGATCCGCATTAACATCAATCGCCCCCAGGTTTCTCTGGTCCAAGGTGATTGTGGCATATCCCAGGTCGGCCAGGCGCTTGGCCAAACCCTGCTCCCGCTCTTTGGTCACTGTGGCTCCGGGCAGGAGAACTATTCCGGGAATACTGTCCTTTTTGTTCGCATCATCGCTGACGGTCTTGCTAAATCTCGAAAGTCTCAAAAGTCCCGCCATCTCCGCTCCCCGGCTGGCATACCGAACTGTAATCAAGGAGCTATTGCCTTCAACCGTCTCCTCGCTCAGATTGAACTCGGGCATTGAGATCAGATAATCCAGCCTGCCATCTTCTTCCACCTTCCAGTCCAGGCTATTGAGCTTGGTTGCTGGAATGCTGCCGGGAAGGCCCATCCATCCAATGAATAGAGCAATAGCCAAAGCGGCAATTAGAAGTCCTGCTCCTGCCTTGTAGCTTGCCATTTTCTCGTATCTGCTCTTCACCAGACCTAGAAAAAGCTGGCGAAAAGGATCTTGAGATCGATAAACCTATTGAGTATGAGGAGATGAGTGATCCTGGAGAAATCCGGAAATGAAGATAAATGAATTAGCTCCCGTAATAGCCTCTCGAGAGGTTGAGGTCGAGGCCTCGCCAGAGACCATCTGGGATATCATCGTCGCCGTCGACAGCTGGCCGGACTGGAATTCGGATGTCAAGGCCGCCTTTATAGAGGGCGATCTGGCTGTCGGCACGAGGTTCAGTTGGAAGGCTGGCCAATTGACCATCCGCTCAACAGTCTTGCAGATGGAAAGGCCCCACCATCTGGTCTGGACTGGCACGACCACTGGAATTAAGGCGGTTCATCTCTGGCAGATCGAGAAGAGAGGAGAAAAAGCGCTCGTCAGGTCGGAGGAGTCCTGGGAAGGTCTCCTGCCAAGCATTCTGCGCGGCACAATGAAAAGGATGCTCTCAAGGTCGATCCAGCAGACGCTCTTATATCTCAAGAGGGAAGCGGAGAGAAGATCTTTATGAGGCAAGCTTTTGCATCATCATATGGCCTAGAGTGCGGCTGGCTAAAAAATTAAAGAGTCTTGTCAGTATGCCCTTTAGATGCTTGGAGCCCATTCCTGCTCGGCCAGGTTGATCAGAGTTCCGTTATCGCTTACCTCATAGCCAATGGGAATCTTGCCCCAGCTCCACAAGTCATCATTCGCTAACAGTCGGGCGTCGCCAGTCTGATTTGTCTGGTTTGTCAGGTTTTGCAGCATGCTCTCCTGGGCCGCAGAGGGGCTGGAAGAGCCTTCTGTCAGATTGGCCAGTATTGCCATGCCAGAATCTCTGCTGATGTTCACTGTATCCGTTGACTGGCTGCTGCATGCTATCGCTAAAAGAATCAATACAGAAATTATATACATCTTCATAAATATAACCACCTACGGCGTTATACCAAGACTCTCCAATGATATTATTGATAGGAGGATTCGACCAACGGCTTTTTTTTGGATGCTGCAGTCGCCCTCATCTATCAGCTTATTCCTTCCTCCTTCTTTCTATGTTCACCAACATATCAATTTTTGCATCGATATGAATTCTGGACGTTTCTGCAGCCGGGGAGCTGTCTCCAAATCAGCATTGTGAGGAGGAGAAAGGCTGCCCCTGAACATATTTGGCTTCACTGGCAAAACAGTCCTGTAGCTATCCAGCCTCATGCAGACCACCAGAACCTGGAATCCTATCAAAAATTTGTGGCTATTTTCTCATCTGCATGGCTGCTGCCGCAGGAGCAGCCTTCCCCACTCGGGAGAGATATAGCTAAGATTTAAGCAGCTTCTTGATCATCCCCATAAATCCACTGCCGCTGTCCTGTGCGGATAAGATATCCTTCATCATTGCTTCTGTCTCAGGTGACGAGGTGAGTGCCATCTTCGATTGCTCATCAAGCAGCTTTGAGAGATCATCCGGTTTCATCTCCTTTTCTGGGGAGCTTTTTGTCAAATATCCCAGAACCAGAGGCAGAGCCATAGTAAGCAGCTGGCCGACGACCTCCTGAGGCAGTCCAGTCTTTTTAGCGATCGATTGCTGAATGGGAATCATGCTGCTCCCCAATATGGAATTGAGCATGCCCGGTCCAAAGGATGAGCTGCTGCTGCCAAAGTATTTGGCCATGTCCTGCATTGAGTTGCCCTTGGCTGAATCGGCAAGACCGCTCAAGATAGCGTTCGCCCCATCATTGCTGGAGGCTTTGCTGCTCATGGCTCCCAATAATAGGGGCAGGCCCATCTCCAGGGCGGATTTGGTGGATTGTTCGTCTGCACCAACTTTGCTGCTTAATATAGAGAGATTATCTCCCGCCATAAGCTGTTCCATTGCCATATTAACCACTGAATCCATTAATTCATCTCCTAATGAACAGTTGAGCTATGTACTTGCTAAGCATATATGCTCTAATGAGTATTAACTCCTTTCTCTGGACATTCAGTAGTTCTAACCAGAGTTAATAATTGTCAGAATAAAAAAGATTGATGAGTTAGGACCATCCTCATGCCCTTTTCCCAACCACTCCTTCCTATGATTCCAGTATCTTCCCGTACTCCAACTCGCTCTTGGGATGGGGCTCCTTTATCTCATCAGGGTAGCCAAAGGCGATCATGCATTCCACCTTCGATCCCTCCGGCAGATCGAGGGCCTTTCGGATATAATCCTCAGAGGTTTGGCCATCATTATGCATCCGGTTTCGGATCTGGATCCAGCATGATCCCAGCCCCAGGCTCTGGCCAGTCAGCTGCAGGATGATGGAAGCGATGGAGCAGTCCTCAATCCAGACGTCCGATTCCTCATCCCTGGCTATGACCACCACACCCAGACTGGCTCCCTTCAGGAAGCCGGAGCCGCTTTGTTTGGCGCGGGATAGCACCTCCAGCATATCCTTATCGGTGATGAACAAAAGCCGCCAGGGATTGATACCCCTGGAGCTTGGTGAGCGCAAAGCAGCCTCCTTGAGCTGATCAATGATCTGTTCATCGATCTTCACATCCTTATATTTCCTGATGCTCCGCCGGTCTCTCAATATATCTAGCATAATCGTCCTCCACTGTCTGCTGAAATCTTTCGTCCCCCGGACATAAATCGTTTATCTTCCGTCTTTCATCTTTTATCTTCCAGATTTCATCTCCATCTTTCATCTTTCGTCTTCTCCGGGTTTATGCTCTCTTTTCAAAGCCGAAGAAAAGATATCAGATGCGGTCGATTGAAGATGGAGAGGTGACAAGCTCAATGGATAAGAAGATAGTCTATTTTGATGAGGGAGGATCGGAAAATACCCTAGAGACATTTCGGCTGGTGCAGGAGAGATCAAGCAGCCTGAACATCAGGAAGCTAGTCCTGGCTTCCACCACTGGATCTACTGCGGTGAAGGCGAAAGACTTTTTCAGCCGGGATGGTATCAAGCTGATAGTAGTGCCCCATCAGTGGGATTTTCATCGGGAGCAGAATGCCTTTCCTGATCCGCTGACGAGAGAGCTGCGCAGAGAGGGGCATGAGGTTCATTTTGGGACGATGCTCTTTCATACCGACGGGCTCTACGGCTCAAAC
>NZ_DAIK01000146.1:0-27069 GCF_002496085.1 Methanosaeta sp. UBA458
CATCGCTGTATCTGCCCATCGATCGATACAGCTCTGCGAGATTGTTCAGGCTCTGGGCATAGGCGGGATGGTCTTCACCTAGCGATTTGCCCCAATTTTCTATTGCCTTTCGGTAGAGCGGCTCAGCATCGCTGTATCTGCCCATCGAATAATACAGGCCAGCAAGATTGTTCAAGCTCTGGGAGTAGTCAGGATGATCTTCGCCTAGCGATTTGCGCCGAATTTCTGTTGCCTGGCGGAAAAGCGGCTCAGCTTCGCTATATCTGCCCATCGAATCGTACACCAATGCAAGGTTGTTCAGGCTGGTGGCGTAATTGGGATGATCTTCGCCTAGCGATCTGCGCCAGATTTCTATTGCCTTGCGAAAAAGCGGCTCAGCTTCGTTGTATCTGCCCATCGATCGATACAGGATAGCGAGGTTGTTCAGGCTAGCAGCGTAGTTGGGATGATCTTCTCCCAGTGATTTGCGCCGAATTTCTGTCGCCTGGCGGAAAAGCCGCTCAGCTTCGCTATATCTGCCTATAGATCGATACAGCTCTGCGAGGTTGTTCAAGCCGGTGGCGCAGTTGGGATGATCTTCGCCTAGCGATTTGCCCCAAATTTCTGTTACCTGGCAGAAAAGCGGCTCCGCATCGTCGTATCTGCCCATGGAATAGTATACCAATGCAAGGTTGTTCAGGCTAGTGGCGTAGTCGGGATGGGCTTCACCTAGCGATTTGCGGCAAATTTCTGCTGCCTGGCGGAAAAGCGGCTCAGCATCGTTGTATCTGCCCATCGATCGATACAGCTCTGCAAGGTTGTTCAGGCTAGCGGCGTAGTCGGGATGATCATAGCCCACTTTTTGCCAAATTAAGTCCCTTAGTTCCTCGGCAAAAGCTATTGCCTGAATATAATTACCATCATTACGAAAGTCAATGACCTTTTCGTTGAGAATCAAAATCTTATTATCGATTTCTTCCTCAGTCATCATCAATCCTTTCTTTTTCGCGAGATTAAGATTTGTTTGTTATTTTAATCCATATAAATTAGTTTTCATAGGAGATCAATGAGATATATTGCAATTTACAGCTATCTAGCCTTTTCAAGATGATATTGTATTTGATGATGTTGATAGTATGCAGTAATCCATGGGAAAATTAGCATTTCAAAAATCGAGAAAAAGTTGTTTAGTGATGCGCTCCATGCGCATCTGCATGTGCGCCATGGGGCGCTGCGTTTGTCCCTCCTTTTACAATCAGGAAGTCCTTATCCAGATAGGCCTGATGGGCCAGGTCCAGGCATTCTTTGCAGATATAGAAGATCTCATCCTTGGGGCCGTGAATGGTGGCCAAGTTGAGCTTGACAGGAACCGTCTCCTTCTCAACAAGACAGAGGGCGCACTTCATCTAATTTCACCTTTTACTCGCACTGATTCGCACGGTTATAAGCATTTCCTTCATTCTCCTTCCCATCTTTTATAAAGGTCATTCTCCAGGCCCAGGAGATCAAGCACCCTTCCCACCAGCACATCCACCAGCTCTGCAAGGCTTTTGGGCTGGGAGTAGAAGGCGGGGCAGGCGGGCAAGATCACTGCACCTGCCTCGCTGGCAGCTACCATATTGCGCAGCTGAATCAGGCTCAGAGGCGTCTCCCTGGGGACCAAAATCAGCCTCCTCTTCTCTTTCAGGCATACGTCGGCGCAGCGGGTGATCAGGGTATCCGAGGATCCGCAGGCAATCCCTGAGAGGGTTCCCATACTGCAGGGGATGACCACCAGGGCGTCGAAGAGATGCGATCCGCTGGCTACCGGCGCGGAGAAATCTTTGGGGGCATAAACATGGGTCGCCAGCTCCTCCACCCCTCGGGCCGGCGAGCTGGTCTCTATCTCGATGATCTTTCGGGCTGAATCGGTGATTATCAGGTGGGTGGTGCAGCCCTTCGCCTTAAGAGCTTCCAGGAGCCGGATTCCATACTGCACTCCTGAAGCCCCGCTGATTCCTACAACGATCTCCATATCATTTCCTCAACTAAGCTCGCTTCATACCGATAGAGGAACTCCCTCATCTCTTCAATCCTTTCCGGCATCCTCATCCATCTCCTTCAAGCGCTGCCGCAAGAGAAAATCGCGGAATTGATCCTCGTCGGGCAGATCGGGCAGCATGCTTTGCCTGTATGCCTCATCCAGTTGATTCATCCCCTCTTTTAACTCTTCAGGAGTAGGATCGTGCATTACGGGCTCATAGCTAATCCTGGCCTCTCTCAGCAGCTCGATTCCGAAGTTGATGCTCCTCAGAGCAGTGCGATATCCTTTGCCCGGCCTCTTGACCAATCCAGCGCCGGACAATTTAAGCTGCCCGGTCTCGGATTCAATCTGGCTTTCTGCCATCCCTTTTATGGAATGATAGCTTTCCCGGCAGAGGTTTGCCTGCACAATAGCTGATAGCTCCTCCTGAAGGGCAGAAGGCATAATCACCAGGGGGCTGGTCGCATACCAGATGGCATTGATGTTTCCTTTGATGAGCAGGTCGATGAGGTGGCCGATCTCCCAGCCCAGGGTATCATAAATCCCTCCCCTTCTCGCGACCATCTCCTGGCGGATTGTGGCCGGGAACTTCTCCCCTCGCAGGATTCTCCTTGTGGGGACGGTATAGATCATAACCAGGTCGATATCGCTCGTTTCATTCTCCATCTTCCACATATGAGAGCCGACGCAGCTGATGTATTGGATCCTCATCCCCCTGCCTTTGACCGTCTGTGCTGCCTTCAGCTCCGATATGGGCAGGTCCTCAAAATCGATCTGTTCGATCATCAATGGCCGCCTTCCCTCCATATCGCTATTTTTTCAGCCTCTCCAGCGCCGCCCCCACCATCAATGGCAGGGTAATTGTCGCGTCCCCGTAAACCGTCACATAGCTTGCGCTCTCCGATATCTTGCCCCAGGAGATGGCCTCGGATAGCGTTGCCCCGGACAAGCCTCCGTTCTCTGGGGTATCCGTGGTGAGCTGAATCGCGAGATCAAAGCTATTTGGTGTGACCAGCATGGACTGCAGGGTGAAGTTCTTGGGAACCCCTCCTCCAACGATCACAACTCCCGCCCTCTCACTGTTGTAGCAGATGTCGACGATCTCCCTGATATCGGCAAATGCGTCCACAGAGAGCTTTTTCGTCTGGCTGAACATCCAGGCCTGCAGGCCGATCATGGAGTCGGGAAGAGCGGGACAGAATACGGGCACCTCCATGTCGTATGCTGAGCGCAATATTGATCGCTCGTCACTTATCCTGCTGCCCAGGATGTTCAACAATTGCCTGCCGGATATAGATTCAGCGCTTTCCGGAAAGATGCTTTGCATCAGCTCCTCGAAGGCCACGAAGTCCTCATCCCTGATGAATACATCATAGATCCGGCTCACCCCTATAGTTCGGAGGGAGGAGTCATTCGATTCGGCACATCCCAGGGTGTGGCAGCTATAGGACTCTATTATATCATGCACCAGGTTCGCTCCGGTTGTCACCAGCACATCCACATGGCCGCCCCGAATCAGATCTGAGACCACATGCCTCATCCCTGCCGGGACCATAGCACCCGATAGGGTTAGAAATTTTGTAAAATCTCCAGAAAGCATTCTTTCGTATATGTCCGCTGCCTGGGCCAGCCTTCTGGCTCCAAAGCCACATTGGCTCCATCCCCTGACCAAAGCATCTATGCTCATCCCCGGCTCGATCTTTAGCTGATGTACTGCATCCATTTTATTCACCTTAATGATGATAATGCCCGCCAAATAGTCCTGGAAAATTGTGATTGAACTTATGCAACGCGAAATTTTTTCTCATAAACCTTTTATACCAGGCCTTATGTTTAGCTTTTACGGAGGATAAACAATGGCCGGCGAACCGATGGCAGTGGTTTATTATATACCACTTATTATATTTTTGATAATGGGAGCTATAGTGCCCATTGCGGCTCTGGCAGCTATAAAAATCATAGCGCCGAATAAACCTAGCCGCCAAAAGCTATCGATATACGAAGGAGGGCTGAAACCAATCCGCGACGCCAAGATCCAGTATAGCGTTCAATATTACCTTTTCGCAATCGTTTTTGTGATATTCGATGTTGAGGTTTTGTTCTTATACCCCTGGATCTATGTCTACGCGAACGAAGCCATGCAAAAGTTCATGGTCTTCGGATCAATGAATATTGCCGTCTTCGAGATGCTCCTATTCATCATTGTATTGCTGGTTGGACTGATTTATGCAATCAAGAAGGAGGCTTTGCGTTGGGTATAAGCGATGTCATACCCGTGCCTGTATGTATCGATGAGGAGATTGAGAAGTGGACTATATTCGGCCAGCCCGTCACTGAGGTCTGGTTCACCACCACTGAGAAGATCCATGAGATCATCCAGATGGGGCCCATCAAGAATATCTTCAACTGGGGCAGAAAGAATTCCGTATACTTTTTAATGCAGCCCATGGGCTGCTGTGGTGTGGAGATGTTCGTCTTCGGAGCTGCACCCTATGACAGCGACCGGTTTGGATGCATTCCGAGAAACACCCCCCGACAGACGGATGTGATGATCATCTCCGGTTACTTGACCCGGAAGTACCTGCCGGTCTTCAAGAACCTGTGGGAGAACATGCCTGAGCCCAAGTGGTGCATAGCCATTGGTGAATGCGCTATATCCGGCGGGCCGTTCTATGATTCCTACAACATCATCCAGAACACAGGCGACTATTTCCCCATTGATGTCTACATCCCCGGATGTCCGCCACGCCCTGAGCAGTTCCTTGAGGGGCTCATGAATCTCCAGGAAAAGATCAAGCAGCGTAAGGACTTGCGAGACTATTAAGGAGGGATCTTTTCTTGACAAATGCAAGCGAGGTCTTAAGCTCGATCCAGTCCGCCTTCCCTGCAGCGGTATCAGACGGCAAAGTGGAGTCGGATGACAGGTTATGGGTCACAGTTGACTCCAAGAAGATCCGGGATGTATGCAAATACATGACCGATAAGCTCGGTTTCGACCACTACGCAGGTTCAGCAGGGGTCGACTGGATCGCCAGAAATGAGATGGAGGTCGTCGAGATCATGGCCAGCTATGGAATTCATAATGTAGTGGCCATGCTGAAGGTTAAAACGCCACGCGACAATCCATCTGTCCCTTCCCTTGTCGATATGTACTGGAATGCCAACTGGTATGAGAGAGAGACTTGGGAGATGTTTGGCATCAACTTCGAAGGGCACCCAGAGCTGTATCCACTTCTCCTGTCCGATCCATTGGTTGGGGTCTGGCCCTGGAGAAAGGATTTCAAGGGCTATCCCGACCTGACCACTGGAGAGAGGGCGGTGCAGATCACCACCCCCGAGGGCTATACCGAATACCGCTTCCCGCCCACTCCTGCCGAGATCGAGGCGGGGACAGTGGTGACCGAGAGGCCCAAATATCCCACATTCCGGGAGAGAGAGGAGGCCCATATCAAATCCGATTCGGAGATGATCATGCATCTTGGGCCGCAGCATGCCATGGTTCCCGGTCCTTTCCTGCTCGATATACTGGTTGAAGGAGAGAGGGTCAAGAAGGCCTTCCTCGATCTGGGCTATATCCACAAGGGCATCGAGAAGATCATGGAGAACAGAAGTTGGCTCCAGGGGATAACCTATACCGACAGGATGTGCTACGTCGCGGCCCTGAGCAACAACGAGTGCTACTGCGGAGCAGTGGAGAGGCTTTTGGGCCTGGAAGTACCCCTGAGGGCTCAATACATCCGGGTCATCTTGGAGGAGCTTTCCAGAATCCAGAGCCACCTGATAGGCACTGGCGAGTTCCTGACCCTGATCGCTGGGGTGGGCTTTGCCCCCTGGCAGTACATGATCATGGATAGAGAGAAGATCATCTCTCTGATTGAGAGCGTCACCGGAGCCAGGCTGACTCATTCATTCGTCCGCTTTGGAGGGGTAAGAAACGACCTTCCAGAGGGCTTCGACGAGCAATGCCGAAAGGTCTTTCCCTACATGAAGTCCAGGATCGAGGAGTTCATTGAGCTCTTCGCCCAGGATCCCATCTACCATGCCAGGATGGAGAATATCGGCTCCATATCGCCCGAGACCGCTAAGCGCATTGGCTGCGCTGGAAGGGTGCTGAGGGCAGCGGGCGTTCCTTATGACATGAGAATTGAGGATCCCATCCTGGTCTATCCGGAGCTTGACTTCAAGGTGGTCACCGGAACCCGTGGCGATTCGGCGGACAGAATCGATTGCACTCTAAGGGAGATGCTGGAGAGCATTCATATCATAGAGCAATGTCTGGATAAAATTCCCTCCGGACCGATAAAGACCGAGGCCAAGATTCCCAAGAAGATTCCCGCAGGCGAGGCCTACTATCGGGTCGAGGACCCGCGCGGAGAGATGGGAATGTACGTCATCAGCGACGGAGGCGACAAGCCATACCGGGTGAAGGTAAGAGGGCCTTTCTATGCTACATTCCAGACTTTGACTCCGCTTCTTGAGGGAGTATACATTGCGGATGCGGTGGCAATTGCCGGAAGCATGGACGGCTGCCCATCTGAATCTGACAGGTAGGAGGGAGAGGATTTGGACGGAATAATAGATACCATCACCCAATTTGCTGCCCAGGAGCCGGCAATATTCGCCCTGATCATAGGCATAATCGGCGCAGCGGTGCTTTCTGCCGTGGTCAATGTAGGCGCAATGCTGGTGATCTGGGCAGACAGAAAGGTAATGAGCGATTTCTGCAACCGGTTCGGCCCCAACCGGGTGGGTGGCAGATGGGGTATACTTCAGCTGGGCGCTGATGCCATCAAGCTATTCACCAAAGAGGATGTCATACCTGCAGGAGTCGATAAGGGGGTCTATGTCTGGGCTCCTATTATCGCCTCTGCCGGCACCATGCTGGTGGCTGCAGCCATACCATTTGGAGCACTGCATATCGGTGGCAAAAACTATCCCCTGGTAGTCGCCAATATGGATATCAGCGCTTTTTATGTGGAAGCAGCTCTCAGCATCATGTCCATTGCCGTCTTCATGGCCGGGTACAGCTCGAACAATAAGTACTCAATCCTCGGAGCCTTCCGAGGCATTGCCAGGATGATCGCCTATGAGGTTCCAATGGGCGTTTGCGTCATATCCGTAGCGGTCATGGCCCATAGCCTCAACCTGGTGGAGATCGTAGAAAGCCAGACCGTTTGGTATGCATTTGCCCAGCCGCTGGGATTTGTCATCTTCATGATCGCCCTGGTGACTGACCTGGGAAGAGTCCCATTCGACCAGAGCGAGGCAGAAGAGGAGATCATCTGCGGCTACAGCACCGAATACAGCGGTATCAGGTGGGGTCTCCTATACTTCCAGGAGTACAATAACTTCCTCTTGGGATCCATTCTGGTCTCGCTCCTGTTCCTGGGCGGATGGCATGGACCGATTATACCCATACCCCTTCTGGACATGGTATCGCCTATGATCTGGCTGCTCATGAAGGTTATAATCGTTATTTGGTTCATAATATTGATCAGGGCTGCTCTCTTCCGTCTGAGAATAGATCAGGTGACTGACCTGGGATGGAAGTGGATGCTGCCTTTATCCATATTGAATCTGGGGTGGGCAGTAATAGTGGGCTCATACTTTGCATGAGGTGGCTGTAAGATGTTGAAGAGAAAGATGATAAAGAACTTCACCTGGCCTTTGAAGACCGCCTCGCGGGAGATAGAAGTCACCAGGCTCTATCCCGAGTTCATGATGGAGCTGCCTGATGCAGAGAGAGGGATTCATGAGCTGGATGCCACCATATGCATCGGCTGCGGCTCATGTGCTAGAGTCTGTCCCAACAGCTGCATTGAGATGGTGCACTTCAAGTTCGGAAATCCCCTCAAGAACAAGAAGATGCAGTTTCCGCAAATCGATTACGGAAGATGTATGTTCTGCGGCCTGTGCGTGGATGAATGCCCGGTCGAATGCCTCAAGATGGGAAAGAAGGTCATCATGGCTGGCTGGGAAAGAAAGGACATCGTGAAAGGTCCTGATTTCCTGGCCACCAAGAGGTTCTCAGCCAAAGAGGTAGCAGACCTGGAGGCCGAGGCAAAGAGGATTGCTGCTGAGAAGGCCGCTGCCAAGAAGGCTGCGGCAAAAGATGCTGCAGCCGCAGGCGACAAGAAGCCAGCCAAAGAGGGAGCAAATGCAGAAAAGAAGAAGGCGGTGGCCAAACCCGCAGAAGGAGGTGCTTCCTGATGTCGGAAAAAGAACCTGAAAAAAATGTGATTAGAAGCATATTCGAGCTGCTGGTGCTTTTGCTTGCCCTCGGAGTCATCTTCGGCGGACTGGCGGTGATAATATTCCTGTCCCCCTGGTCCAAGACGATATTGGACAGGCTGCTGGACTACGATATTCGCTTTGCCATAGAGCTTTTGGCATTTCTGGCCATAGCGACAATTATTGTCCTTTTATCGGCGCTGACGGTCCTGGTCAAGAATATTGTGCATAGCGCTCTTTACCTGCTGGGAACCTTTGCTGGAGTGGCTGCGCTCTACATATTCATGAATGCCCCCTTCGTGGGTGTGGCTCAGATCCTGGTTTACATTGGTGCAGTGGGAGTTTTGATACTCTTCGCTGTGATGCTCACCAGGAGGACGATTATGGAGGAGTCTCATGGCGAAATTTAAGCTCATTATACTGACTCTGGCCTTCCTTGCTGCCCTGGTGGCTTCACTTTCGGTAACCGATTGGGGACCGGTCACAGAGCACCCGCTCGGCTACGCCCCTTCGGAGGGGATGAGGCTTCCTGAGAGCGGTGTAGGAGACATAGGGTTTGAGATCTTCACCACCTATGTCTTCTCCTTTGAGGTTCTGGCCCTGGTCCTGACCGCAGCCCTGGTCGGAGCGATCTGGGTGGCAAGAAAGGAGAACGCCTAGGGAGGGCGACAAAGAATGACAAGGAGGGAAGTTTACCGATGATACCGTTGGAGCTTTACATATTGCTGGCATCCATCATGTTCACCATCGGCTTGTACGGCCTCATCACACAGAAGAACGGAGTCAAGCTGATGATGTGCATCGAGCTGCTGCTCAATAGCGCCAACATCAATCTTGTTGCCTTCTCAGCCTACCAGCCTAATATGAACGGGCAGGTATTCGCCCTGTTCTCCATAGCGCTGGCGGCAGCTGAAGCGGGTGTTGGATTTGCTATATTGATCGCACTATACAGGCTATACGGAACCATTGACCTGGATAACATAAACACCATGAGGTGGTAGTCTTTGTATTCCGATTTAGCTTATCTGATTGTTGGGCTGCCTGTACTGGCATTTGTGCTGTGCCTCTTCTTTGGCTGGCACCTGCCCAGAGGCGGTGGATTTATCACCGTCCTGGCGACGTTAGGCGCCTTCATTATATCCTTTGGAATATTCCAGGAGATCTATCCCGGTGATATCGTCCATCAGTCGATGCACTGGTTTGGCGATTTCAATGTGGGAATACTGATAGATCCACTGTCACTGATTATGCTGCTCATGGTGTCCCTCGTGGTCACTTTGATCCATATCTACGGCAATGGATACATGAATGGCGACCCGGGCGCAGCGAGATACTTCGCCGAGGCGGCACTGTTCTCCGCTGCTATGCTGGGACTGGTCTACGCAGATAACCTGCTTCAGCTCTTCATATTCTGGGAGCTGGTGGGACTGTGTTCCTATCTCCTGATTGGATTCTGGTACCGGAAGCCATCTGCAGCAGCCGCTGCCAAGAAAGCATTCCTCACTACCCGTGTGGGCGATGTCATGTTCCTGGCGGCCATAATTGTGCTTTACAACAACCTGGTCAACCTGAACATCACCCTCAATCCAGGAGAGTACCTTTTGCAGTTCCCGGTGATCTATGCTCATATCGCCGAGATACCGCCAGATCAGCTGACTCTCATTGCTCTGGGCCTTTTGGGTGGTGCAGTGGGCAAGTCAGGTCAGTTCCCCCTGCATGTCTGGCTTCCTGATGCCATGGAGGGTCCAACCACCGTCTCCGCCATGATCCATGCGGCCACGATGGTTACCGCCGGTGTATTCCTGGTAGCCAGGATGTTTCCCCTGTTCTATGCCGCACCTCACGGCCTGACCGCGGTAGCGGCAGTGGGAGCATTCACAGCCCTGTTCGCAGCCACCATGGGCCTGACGGCGTTTGATATCAAAAGAGTGCTGGCTTTCTCCACTGTCTCTCAGCTCGGTTTCATGATGGCCGGTCTTGGTGTGGGAGCAGCAGTGGGAGCATTTGCGGTGGGCGTTTCCATGTTCCACCTCATTGGCCACTCATTCTTCAAGGCCCTGCTCTTCCTCTGTGCCGGCTCAGTCATCCACGCCGTCAATACCAATGATATGCGTGAGATGGGCGGGGTTGGGAAGTACATGAAGTGGACCATGTACACCATGCTCATAGGCTCATTATCCCTGGCAGGATTCCCCTTATTCACGGGATTCTTCTCCAAGGATGAGATCATCATGATCGCTTATGAGTACGGCATAGCGATCAACTTCCTGCCCTACATCTTCCTCATACTGGCGGCGGTCCTGACAGCCATCTACACCTTCAGAATGTGGTTCTCCGTCTTCACGGGCAAAGAGAGATCTAACTACGGAAAGCACGAGTCTCCCTGGGTTATGCTGGGGCCGCTGGTGATTCTGGCCATATTCGCCTTCGCATTCGGCTTTGCCGCTCAGCATGACTTCTACAACTATCTGGACTCCAACTTCGAGCATTATGACATGGATTTCGTTGAGCTGGGCATCATCGGAGGCCATGCGCTTATTGAAGAGCATGGTGCTGCTGCCGAAGAGGGCGAGCATGCCTCTGCTGAGGAAGGCCATGGCGCGGCTGCTGAAGGAGAGGGAAGCCATGCGATACCATTGCACATTCAGCTACTGCCCTATATTGTGGCTTTGGGCGGCATTCTGATAGCAGCCCTGTTCTACTGGGATCGGGTCAAGAAGTTCGACCCCAGCCAGGTGACCGGGGATAAGGATCCAATCAGAAAGATGCTGCTGAAAGGCTACTACCAGCATGAGATCATGACCGGCTGGATATGTGAGGGAATAGTCTACGGCACGGCTCTGATCAGCAATACGATAGACATCAAGATCGTTGATGGCTGGCTCAACTGGCTCAGCGCCTGGGTCATGGGCTTTGCAGGTCACGTGAGAAAGGTTCAGACGGGCGTGGTGCAAAACTACGTCACTGCTTTAATGCTAGGGATAGTGGTGCTGGTGATTGCAATTGCTGCTATCAGTCTGGCAATGGAGGTGGGCCTGATATGATCTCAAACGCGCTCTCGTTGATGATACTCCTTCCCTTGCTGGGAGCGATAGTATCCTTCTTTGTGGGCACAAAGGCCAAGTTCGTGGCTCTGATCGCCTCGCTTGCACCTCTGGTGTTATCCCTGCAGATGTACATGGAGTTCGATAAGAGCTCAACTATGATGCAGTTCGTGGAGAGCTACAACTGGGTTCCATCCATCGGAGTCAAGTATACCTTGGGCGTCGATGGCATAGGATTCCCCCTGGTCCTCCTCTCCACCATAGTCACTGTACTGGTGATAATATACTCCTGGGGAGAGACAAAGAAGCCCAATCAATACTTCGCCCTGCTTCTCTTAAATGAGGTGGGAGTGCTCGGAGTGTTCACTGCACTGGACTTCTTCCTGTTCTACATCTTCTGGGAGATCGTTCTCATCCCCATGTTCTTCCTCATTGGATCATGGGGCGGACCGAGAAAGGACTATGCAGCAATCAAGTTCTTCATCTACACCCACGTGGCCAGCCTGGTGATGCTCCTGGCGATATTCGCTCTGTATTTCACCTACCAGCTGCCGGACGGATCGAGAACCTTTGATATGCTGACATTGCTGAAGGCCACCCAAAACCCGGAGATATTCCCGCCGGCCCTGCTGAACATCATCTTCGCAGGACTGCTGCTCGGGTTCCTGGTCAAGATGCCCGCATTCCCCTTCCATACCTGGCTGCCGGATGCCCACGTCGAGGCTCCGACCGCCGGCTCAGTGGTGCTTGCTGCGCTGCTGCTGAAGATGGGCGGGTACGGTCTGTTCAGGATCATAGTGCCAATGCTGCCCAGCGTTGACAAGATCTTCGTGACCATAATCGCCATCATAGCGGTGCTCTCCATCGTCTACGGAGCATTCCTGGCGCTGGCACAAAAGGACATCAAGAAGCTTGTGGCCTACTCGTCAGTTAGCCACATGGGGTTCGTAACTTTGGGAGCAGTGGCCCTGGTGCCATTATCCATTCAGGGTGCCATGTTCCAGCAGTTCTCCCACGGAATCATTACCTGCGTCCTCTTCATGTCCGCCGGCACCATTCAGCACGTTGTCGGCACCAGGATCATTGCAGACCTGGGAGGACTGGCTGATCGGATGCCCAAGTTCGCCGTTATCATGATGGCCGGGTTTATGGCCTCCTTAGGCCTGCCGGGCATGAGCGGATTTGTGGCTGAGTTCATGACACTGACCGGTGCTTATGCCACCCTTCCCGTATACGTCATGATAGTGGTCTTCCTGAGCATAGTGATCACTGCGGCCTATCATCTCTGGGCCATGCAGAAGGCCATGTTCGGACCGATTTTGAGGAAGTATATGGATGTACATGATCCGCATGCCTATGAGCTGTTCAGTATGAGCATGATCATTCTGCTCACTCTGCTCTTCGGCCTGCAGCCCGGTCTTATGACTGACATGATGGGCACAGCAGCAAACCAGCTATTGCAGCCGGTTGTAACCTTATCTGAGATGGGGGTGATCTGAAGTGGACTTTTCTCACTACGCACCCCTCTGGGGAGAGGCGTTATTGACGGCACTGGCAGTGCTTATACTGCTGCTGGGGGCCATGATGAAGAACAGTGGAAAACTTCCAGGCTATCTGAGCCTGGCCGGGCTGGTCGCAGCCCTGGGGCTGGTGGCAAGCAATCTCTTTATTGCCCCCACCCTGTTCTTCTTTGATACCATATCGGTAGATGCCCTGTCCCAGTTCTTCAAGGCGGTCTTCCTGATTGTGTCCTTGCTGGTAGTGATAGCATCGCTATCCAAGTACACGGGAAAGGGCTCAGACGAGTTCTTCGCTCTGCTCCTCTTGGCCACTGTGGGCATGATGATAGTCTCCAGCTCGGTAGATCTGGTGACTCTGTTCGTGGGCTTCGAGCTGGCCAGTCTGTCCACCTATGCCATGGCGGCGTTTGACAAGACGAAGAAGAACCTGGAGGCGGCCATGAAGTACTTCATCTATGGCTCTGTCTCCTCGGCGTTCATGCTCTTCGGCTTCTCATTGCTCTACGGCATGACCGGATCGACTAGGCTGGCAGACGTCGCAGCAGCATCTGTAGAATCATTCGGTGCAGCGACATTGGTCGCCCTGCTATTCGTCATCGCCGGGTTTGCCTTCAAGATGGCTCTGGTGCCATTCCATATGTGGGCTCCCGATACCTACGAGGGAGCACCGGCCCTGGTCTCGGCGCTGCTTGCCGCAGGTTCCAAGAAGATGGGATTTGCCGCGGCCTTCAGGGTTCTCCTGATCGCCCTGGTGGCCATGAGGGTGGAGTGGTATCTTGCTTTCGCCATACTGGCAGCAGTAACCATGACCCTCGGAAACCTGGCCGCTTGCTGGCAAAATAATGTCAGGCGCATACTGGCATACTCCTCAATCGCCCAGGCGGGCTATATTGCCATCGCATTTGTGGTGGTAGGTGCAGCCTACGGTGATGCCCCGGTCAATGTGCTGAACCTGGGAATGTTCCCCGCGGATCAGCTGGGCATTGCTGGAGCCTTGCTCCTGATACTCGGTCATGCCCTGATGAAGACCGGAGCCTTCATCGGCTCAGCTCAGGTGGCCTCGATGGTCTCCAGAAGCGATGCAGAGGATCCGGATGATATATCCAACTATGCAGGTCTCGCAAGCAGGGCGCCTGTAACGGCGTTTTGTATGCTGATCTTCATGTTCGCCCTGGCGGGAATTCCGCCCACGGCAGGATATATCGGCAAGTTCGTGCTCTTCAGCTCGGCCATCTACTCCGGCCTGGTATGGCTAGCGGTTTTAGCCATCCTGAACAGCGCTCTCTCCCTGGTGTACTACCTGAGGATCATCAGCTACATGTATCTGAAGGAGCCCGCCGGGCCGAAGATCGCTGAGTCGAAGGGATATATGGCGGCACTGGTTCTGACCATGCTAGGAGTCGTCTATATCGGTGTATTCCCCGATCAGTTCATCAACTGGGCACTGCAGGCAGCAACAGTACTGCTGCCTCAGTAATTTCTTTTTTATCTCATAGCAAGAAACGATTCAAGTTCGCCTTTTCGGGAATACCGCTCCTCCGCAGGATAGATCGGCAAGGTCGCGGCTTTAGGCTTGGCCATATGCTCCGGGCTGGCAGCAATTTTTCTCCTGCCTGCTTATTCCTCTTTTTTTTGTTTCGCTATTGATCTATGTTGATCGCCTGAATTTCGTGCAGGCGTCAATGGCCTTATCTACTTCGGCCTACAGTGCTTCGTTTGCAGATCCGAGCAGGCCTGAAATTAAAAAGTCTTTTATGGTGGCTACTTTATTCAGCTTTATTACCGAGTTTAGCTTAGACCGGACTCATCAAAAGAGGGTGTTCCTCTGTTTCCAGGACATCGCAAGGAGACGGCATTATTGGAGTCTTCGAAGATATGCAGGCAATCGTGGTCTCATTCTCGATATTATCTTCGTAGATAACCAAAGCAGGCCGCAGCTTTCCTGGAGTCAGGTCGGAATTTGGAAAAGGAACGAGTATCTATATCGGACTTTCAAATCATCAACTGTATAGATATCAGGTTCGCTCGCTAAGAACTCATGCAGAGATCTCTCTGAGAGGATCATGAGCGACTTGGTGATGTCCTCGGGCTCCTCCCGGTCGTAGTCAAGTTTATGCTTCTGGTCTTTTCGCTCCAAAACCTCGCACATGATTATATCCCTCATCTCTTATTATTTAAATCATGATCGCTAGGCTTTGGGATTGAAATAATTTTTATAAAAGTTCATCTTAGCTCTTCAGATGAACATGAGTATGCCCCGCATCATGGTCATGCAGGTGCTCATGTACGAGCTTGCCGTGGATATGCATGTGCTCATGCACCAGATTGGATTCCATAAGGAGCTCATAATTGGAGAGAACTCTATTTGGAGTGTCATCCAGCTTGATCCTGTGGTCCTCACCCATTACAATTGACCTCTTGCTGATCATATCCATGATCTCTAGGTCGTGTGTAGCAGTGATGATGGTCTTCCCGGCATGAGATAGCTCTCTGAGAAGTTCTATCAGCCAGAGCTGGGTTCTGGGGTCAAGGCCCGCGGATGGCTCGTCCAATAGCAGCACATCGGGATTGTTCACCAGGACGGTGGCAATGCAGACCTTCTTCTTCTCCCCACCGCTCAGGGTGTGAGGCGCTCTGTCTCGCAGCTTTGCTATCTGCATCATCTCTATTATATCCTCAACCCTGGCTTTCACCTCCTCCAAAGGTATATTCAGCTGCAATGGGCCAAAGGCAATCTCCTCGAAGACCGTGGAGGAGAAAAGCTGGATGTCGGAGTTCTGAAAGACAAAGCCCACCTTTGTCCGGAAGTAGGTCCTGAATTTATTCTCCTTTATGGAGTCGAAGACCTCCTCGGTTACCGGATGGCCGAAGGCAAAAAAGTCGCCGGCCGTCGGATAGACCAGGCCGTTCAAGACGGCGAGCAGCGTTGACTTGCCGCTGCCGTTTGAGCCGATGATTGTGACCTGCTCTCCCCTATTGATCTTGATTGTGATATCCTTTAGGGCCTCGATCTTTCCCAGGTAGGAGTAAGATACATTCCTGAGGTCAAATATGGTGTCCATCTTCTCTTCCATGCTCCTATATCCGAGGGATATTCTGAGAGATCAGAAGGAGCACAATGCCCAGAGATATAGCTGTTGCCCCGGCGAGATAGTCACGATTCCTGAATTTGAATTCCTGCATAATATGCACCTCGCCGTTAAAGCCTCGGGAGGTCATGGCCATATGGACTTTCTCGCTCATGTCCAGGGATCTGATCAGGGTATAGCCCATCCTCCCTCCCACCCACTTCTGCTCGTCGAACAGCCCTCCTGCCCGGATGGTTCTCGCCTTCTTGGCGATGTACATCTCTCGCACCAGCTCCATCAGGAGGAAGATATAGCGATAGGCCATCTCCAGGGTGAGGACATACAGCTTTGGAACGCCCACAGATCTCAGGGATTTGAAGAGGACCTGCTTGGAGGTGGTGATGAAAAGCAATACTACTGCCGATACGCATGCTGCCACCCTCATGGTGAAGATCACAGCGGCTACAGTTCCCTGGCGGGTTATGTAGATCGATTCTGGAAGGGAGAACGGCCCCAGGTGAGCTCCCGGTCCGAGGATTGCCAGGTGAATGAGAGGGTCTCCCGGAATGAATATGTTGAAGATCATGGGCAGGGCAATGATCCCAGCGAAAACGGGAATGAAAAGCCATACCCTCTTGATGAAAAAGAGGACATCTATTTTGCTCAGATATGCGAAGAGCAGGGTGAGGAGATAGATGAATATCAGGACATTCAGATCTCCAATCAGGCTGGTTGCGAATACGATGGCCAGAATGGAGATCAGCTTCGCCCTTGGGTCCAGGCTTTGCAGAACGCCGGGCAGGCGGGAGCTGGCCTCAGAGACGAATGCCTCCTCCATGAAGCCTAATATCCCGTCTATCGTCTTTCCCACAAAACCCTTTTTGCCCTGGGCTGTCTCTGGAAACTGAAGTGGGCCAGCATCTACCTCTCTCATCCAATCCGGAATCATATGCTCCTTTTGTTACAGCCTACTGGTTGGAATGCTTTGTCCTCACAGGCACTAGCCGATGAGCGGTTATGTCCAAAGCTAGCGGATATCCTGGCCGACGTCTCCCTGGAGGGATAGTACTAATCCTTTGCGATCCTCTTTCCCAGAATGTATAGCAGGCCGCCTCCAATGATAACTCCTATCACCGCGGAGAGAATGTACGCCGCAGACGCTGCGGTCATTGAGTCTCCCATCCCGGGCAGGGCATAGTCTGGCATTGGCGCGCTCCAAAGGGATGAAAGCTCCTCTAAGCCTTCTGGAACATAGCCTATCTTCTCCTCTAGCTCCTCATTTCCCCATTCTCCAAAGGTCTCTCCCACTGCCAGCAGGCCAAGTGGCGCAAGGATGATGAGCGCAGCCAGGCCTACTATCAGGTTCCTTGTAGTCTTGTCCATGCTCTTTCCTCACAACGTTCCTGCCCTTCCCATTTTTATCCTCTCTCTAGCGGATAACTCACCATAAAGCAGGGTGGCATCGGTCTTTTGAATATAGGCGAAGATCAAAGCAGTTACCAACGCCTCGAGAATGGAAAATCCGAGCGCGTGCTCCAGTATCATTGCAGGCATGGTGATATTCAGGGAATAAGGCATAAAGACGGGAATTCCTTCTGCCGTTTGATGGAGGAGGGGTTGGATTCCGAACATGAAGCCGGTCAGAGCTGCCGCCAGGGTGAGCGATACATATCCTGCTATTGCTGCGGCAATGACCCTGCGTGAAGATGCGATATTAGTGCTTCCGCTCACTATCCTGTAGATATAATAAGCGGAAAAGGGCATCACTACGGCCATGTTGAAACAGTTGGCAGCAATGGCTGTGATCCCCCCATCTCCAAATATCAGGGCCTGCAATACCAGGGCCACCGTCACTGATATTACCGCTGCCCAGGGTCCCAGAACTATTCCTATTATCGCTGCTCCCACTGCGTGGCCAGTGCTGCCACCAGGTATTGGAACATTGAACATCATGATCACGAAGGAGAATGCCGCGGAGAGAGCAAGCAGGGGAACCTGCCTTGAT
Organism: Methanosaeta sp. UBA458; assembly: GCF_002496085.1. Taxonomy (NCBI): domain Archaea; kingdom Methanobacteriati; phylum Methanobacteriota; class Methanomicrobia; order Methanotrichales; family Methanotrichaceae; genus Methanothrix; species Methanosaeta sp. UBA458. Next base: position 17,871 of record NZ_DAIK01000146.1, read on the forward strand.
CTGAGTTCGTTGCCCAACCGCCTTCCGGCGTAGATCCATATAGGGATCATTATTATCCATAATGCACCGTAAGTATAAGGCCCTAAATAGCCATCAGGAATGTGCATAGAAACACCCTTGGGCCAATTGTCCTTAGGTTATAAGAAGATATCGGATTCGTATATTATGTGTGAAAATTTTGCATCTATTATCATAAGATCATCTTTTTTCCTAGGGCAAAAAACAAGCGAGCATTTGATAAAGCGGTAGCGCTATTCAGAGTATGAAAGATGACTGAGACTACCACTGAAAAGAGCATACTGCTTCTGATCGCCCTGATGGCGGCCATTCTCTCTGCCCCTACCTCCTCTGCTGAGATCAAAGGGCAGACAGACGGGATACACGAGGGCACTGCCGACTTTGATCTCTCTGAATCCATAAACAGCACTGCGAACAGCATCGCCCCTGCAGAGCATAATGGATTCACAATTTATAATGCCACAGCATCTATGAACGGCGGCGCAGATGGGGAGTTCAACGGCACAGTATATCGTCTGGGCGAGTTGGTGACCGAGGTTACAGTACCGGTCAATGCCAGCCGGCTTAATCTCACCCTGCCAGAGAAGGTGGATAATATCACCCTTTATGATGAAGCCGGAAGAATGGTTAAGATAAATAGCAGCCAGAGTTTCTGGCAGGGAAACTACATCTACAGCCTGGACTTTGAAAGGCATGTCGAGGGAAGGCTGGTCTACAACTTGACTTCACAGGGCCAGCAGTTTGTGATATCAATCCGAGATAAAGGACCGGTAAGAGTAATCCTGCCAGAAGGATATGCCACTGGAGACCGCCTGCTGGGAATAGCCTGGCCCCCACCTGACATGATCGCGAGCGCAGAAAAAAAGAGTGCTCTCACCTGGTATAATACCACTAAGGTATCCTATATTGAGGTGAACTACTATCGAGATAATGCCCGTGAAGCCTTGGCGATAATCATATCCATCCTCGCCCTGGCAGCGATTGCCCTGCTCGTTGAGTATTACTTCAGCATCAGAAAGCTGAGATCATTGAGGATGGAGAAGGAAGAAGAGTCCATGAAGAAGAATTAACCCGTCCCAATAGAAATTCGGATACAATCAAGGGGATGTGCAATGAGTAAAACAATAACCATTTGCGATGGGATCTATGCTGTGGGGGGACCGAATCTCTCCCGTTCCGAGGATGCATATGTCTATCTTGTCGATGCAAAGAGCTGTCTGGTTTTAATAGACGCTGGTGTAGGATATGGAAATGATAAGATAGAAAAGAACATCAGATCTCTGGGCTCCGAGCCAGCACAGGTCTGGCATATTATTGCCACCCACTGCCACATCGATCATATCGGAGGACTTCACCTCTGGCGGGATAAGTACGGCAGCAAGATCATTGCCCATGAACTGGACCGGGCTGGCATAGAGGGCAAGAATAATGAGCTGACGGCCGCCAGCATGTACGGGGTTGACTACCGGCCGGTCATGCTTGATACCATCCTCTCTGGCGAGCATAATCAGATCCGTCTGGGAGAGATGGAATTTAAGGTCCTTCACACCCCCGGCCACACTCCTGGAAGCATCTCGGTTTATATCGATACCCCTGAAGGCAGGGTTCTCTTCGGCCAGGATATACACGGCCCGTTCTCTCCCTCCTGGGGTTCTGATATGGTGGAGTGGAGGAGATCGATGAGAAAACTCCTTGACCTTGAGGCCGATTTTCTCTGCGAGGGGCATGCTGGGATCTACAGAGGCGAGGAGATCAGAGAATATATTGAGGGCTATTTGAGAAGATATAGCTCGAGCTGAGTTTCTCTTTTTTTGGCTCTTCGCTGAATTATGTGGGTGAGTTCAGGCAGAGAATATGGCCTCTGTTCCTCTGTGCCTCTGTGGTTGGGTCAGTGCATCGCGGTTCACCACAGAAGGCACGGAGACATAAAGTTTTTCCGATTTACGTTCACCCATGACAAATAGCGAGGAGCCCTTTTTTATTATTACTACCCTGGCTTAATCTATAGCCCGCCATCAGGCTCAAGCCTCGAGCACCATAACTTCCTTTCCTGATATATCTTTTTGCGAGATCGATATCTTCCTCTCCAGAAAATGCTCTGCAGTCCATATATTAGTACTGGTGTGCAGGGATATCTCCCGGGTGCTATAGCTACCTCCTGCCAGGGCTAGATAGGGAATCAGCTGATCGGCCAGATGAACATCCACAGATGCGCCAGATGCAAGCTCCAAAGCCAGCTCCTCTGCGGCGCTCTTTCCTACCCTTTCTGCAGGAAGACCTCTCTTGCCCAGGCTGCTGGCACCAATATGGACTCTGGGAGAATCCGACCAAAGGGTAATGCCGCTACCCGTTGACGGCAGCCTGAGGACCTCCAGGGCTATGTTGGCCTCAAAGCCTGCCTCCAGAAGAGCTCCGGCCGCTGCATCCGCCTGTCTTTTGGCCACATTCTCGGGCAGGTTTGAGCAATGGGATATTCCGGAGATTTCCATTTCAGATCGATCGCCGGAAGCGTTCCTGACGCCTGTGCTCTCCAGATGAGCGGCCTGGAGTTCCGAGGGCTCGATACTGCAGACCACATTTCCCTGGCCATGGGGGTAGTATCCTCTCTTCTCCAGCTTCAGGCTCGCTTTGGCCCCGAAACGCTGCAGAGCGGGCAGGAAGACGTTCTGGAAGTAATCGACAGTTGGCGACCACTGCACATCAGTTCCACCCTGAACCGATAAGGTTGTGGGTGTATTGGCCCGAAGCAGTGCAGGGAGGAGACATTGAAGGAGAAGAATCCCGCTTCCGGCAGTCCCTATGGAGATCTCATAGCTGCCACCTTGAATCTCGCCTGGAGAGAAGCTGATCTCTGATGATCCTGGGCTGATGCCTGAGGTCTTGGCCTGGCATATGCTGGCCAGAGCAGCAATAGCATGGGCATGCTGAGCTGCCAGTCCGGGCTTTGGACGGCCTTGCCTTATCTTGCTTATGTGGACCGATTTCCCAGTGACCGCACAAAGTGCCACAGCCGTCCTGACGATCTGGCCGCCCCCTTCTCCAAAGGAGCCGTCTATCTCAATCATAATAGATCCTTTTTTTTAACAGGGCAATTTCCATCTTATGCGTAGATTGCGAACAAGTTAAACCTTTGCCGGGAATATCCAATGCGAGTTGCCAGGGGGCGATGAAATCGCAATTTCTCGCGGGCTTGAGACTGAACTGAGATGAAATCGATTCTGCCACTGTTTTATCAGGGAATCTGCTTTACAAAAGGCCTATTTGACAGGAGAAGCCAAAGGCAAAGACACAATACCCCCACCAGGATATTCATCAATCCCAAGATCCGAATGGTATTGCTCCACTCCTGAGAGATGACGGTCATGCCCATGCTGCCCATTAGAATCCCAAAACAGCTCATGAGAGCAGAGGCAGAGCCGGTATCTTCCTCTTGTTGCTCCAGCATCAGATTTGCGCCCGGGGTCCGGATGCAGCTTCCCATAATCGTCGCCGGAAAAAGGCATAATGCGAATATCCAGGGCTGAAGGCTGCCAAGATGGTACACCAGCAGCCCTCCGAGAAATGTAGAGATGAAGCCGGCGATGATAATCGAATAGCGGCGAAACCTCTTAGATAGACGCAGATAAAGCATGGGCCCCCCAATCATCCCCAGGGCATTGAAGGCGAAATAGAGGGAAAAGAGCTTCTCGCTCAAGCCGAAGCCGTTTATGTAAATGTATGAGGATGAGGCGATGAAGGCCATAGAGGAGAAGCTGAGCATGGAGAATACGATTAACAGGGACAAAAATCCAGGGTTTTTCAACACCACTGCCAGCCTCCCGATGGACTGGCTCAATGTACCGGTATATCTCGTATTTAGCGTCTCCACCAGGGCCAGGCTACCAGAGAAAGCGATAAGCCCTATGACTCCCAGGACCACAAACACCCCTCTCCAGGATGTGAACCCTAAAAGGAGCGCTCCTAAGACTGGTGCCGCCATGGGTGATATGAGGACCATGGAGGAGACCCAGGCCAGGATCATCTCCCGGTTGCGGCTGTCGTACACATCCTTGATCATGGCCATGGCCACTGCCGAGGCTGAGCTTCCTCCAATAGCCTGGAGGATGCGAAAGGCGATGAGCTGATTGATATCCTGGGAGATGGCGCAGAGGAATCCTGCCAGAGAATAGATGGCAAGGCCAGCTATCAGAATGGGGCGCCGGCCGTATTTATCGCTCAGAGGCCCCCAGAAGAGCATCCCCGCGGCAAAAACGATGAAGAAGAATATCAGCGTGAGATTGACCTGCTCAGCTGATACCTGGAAATATTTGGACATGCCGGGCAGGGCCGGAAGATAGAGATCCGTAGATAGGGGAACGAATGCGCTCAGAAATGCGATGAGGGCGATAAGGCCCCTGTTGCCCAGATATTTCTGTCTCTTGCCCCCGGAGACAAAGGCTGATTGGGAATCCGTCATCTCTTGGGCAATCTCCTGCCCAAAATCCCAATCCATGGCATCTCTGTGCTCGATATCTGAATGACGGACATCCAAGCGGCCGGAATTCTTACATTCAACTGCAAGAGGCTTCAGTCTCCCTTGACAGTTCCATCCAGCTCTTTTTTCCTGCGCAATAGATCACACAGCTTATTGGCACTGGCTACCACCGTCTTTCTGCCGATGCGGTCTTCAGCTGCTGGCCGAACGGCAATGCCTCCGAAATGAGCATCATCACCAACCACTATCATTCCCTGGATGTGCATCCAGGCGTGAATGCTCTCCAGGGTCTTCTCCTGGCCGCCGTTTCTGGAGCCACCAACGGCTATCGCGCAGCCAATCTTATTCCTGAGCCTGAAGCCCTGCCTGCGGAGGGGAATGGTCCGGTCGAAGATCGCCTTGAGCTGGGCAGTGACGTTTCCGAAGTAGACGGGCGAGGCCACAATTATGCCTTCTGCCTCTTGCATTGCCCTCAGGACCTTGTGCATATCATCTTTATTGGGACAGGGTTTGCCTTTGCTGCAGTCTCCGCAGTCGCTGCAAAAATCAAAATTCAGCTCTGAGCAGAGCAGCCTTTCCGTCTGAAAGCCATATTCAGCAGCTACCGCCAGTGCCTCGTTTAGCAAGAACTCGGTGTTGCCGGCCTTCCTGGGACTGCCTGAGATGCCTACTATTTTCATTATTTCTTTCACAGTTCAGTAGATTGCAGGAGACGAATATATGCTTTTGCGGTTCGACCTGCCGATGGCAAAGTTAATATCTAATACCCTAATTTTATTATGGGATTAAAATGAATGCTGAGATCACATCGCTTCTGGAACAGGATGTCTATACTCAGAAAGGCATCTATGTGGGCAGGGTGGACGATGCCGTCTTAGATCCTGACAACGGGGTGGTAAGCGGACTGGCTTTGGGAGACGTCAACCGGGATCTTTTCGATAGCAAGGGCAAAGGGATCGTCATCCCTTACCGCTGGGTCACTGCTGTCGGCGACATCATAATAATCAGGCACCTGAGTAGAAATGCAAAGGCTGAGCCAAAAGTCAGCTAACTGGGAGATCTATTCCGGTCTTCGGGCCCGTCCCCCTCTGGTAGCAAGGGCAGATGGCCGGGGCTTCAAGAATATCCTGGCTGGATTCAAGAAGCCTTACGATGCAGGCTTCGCGAGCGCAATGGCATCCTCAGCCAGCGGCTTGTTCGAGGATTCGGGGCTCAGTCCTCTCCTGGCATTCATGTTCTCCGATGAGATCAATCTCATCTTCCTGGCTGCTCCCTTTGGGGGACGGATAGAGAAGATAGATTCCCTGGTCGCGGGCTCATTATCTGCTGCTCTCTCTCTCCAGCTAGCAAAGCCCGTCTCAATGGACTGCCGGACCATTCCCCTGTGCAAGGCCGAGATCAGAGAATACCTAATTGAGCGGCAGAACGAGACCTGGAGAAACCATGTCTTCTCTTATGGATTTTATATGCTGCAGGATGAAGGAATCGATCCGGCCGGAGCCATGGAGAGGCTGCGGGGAATGAAAGAGCATGAGATTCATGAGCTGGTCTTCCAGAGAGGAATAAACCTGGCCAAGACTCCTTCCTGGGAGAGAAGGGGAATAATGATCTATCGCGATGAAAGAAGAATCTTGCAGGATTGGGAGCTGCCTCTCTTCTCTTCTCGAAAAGGGGAGGAGCTGCTGGCCCGGATTATCATCAGTCGCTCTGGGAGAGAAGGGTGAAGTAATTCTTTATAATCTCTCTATTCTCAGGAGGAAGGCTCTCAATATAGAGTTCTGACGGCACTGCTGCTGCCTCTCCTGCTTGAGACTGCTGAAAGACCCTCTCCACGGGTTTGGTATTTGTGGGGATGGAGCCCGCGCCCGTTCCAGGAGATAGGACTAAAGGAAGCTTATTCTCGTTCAGGACGGCGAGAGATGGATTGCCAAATAGGTTTTCGCTCAGATTCATGTTTTGGCTTATATCCGGCTGGGGTTTATCCTCCTGGAAGATGCCGGCGGCTCTGTCCTTCAGCTCGATGATCGACTGGAGATCTGCGGTCTCGACAAGATTTCCCTGCGCTAAGAGCGCCACCACTGCTGAAAGGAGGATGGCAGTCATCACTCTTCCGCTCAGCTGTCTTCTATCCAGAATCTGGGAGGGTTTGATTCCTGCCAAACTCAGTTTGAGCTCCTCGGCCAGGCTCTGCATGGGAAGAGAATCAAGATCTTTGTTGTCAAAGGCGGTTTTAGCTTTCTCAGATAATTCCGAGCCTAAAAGCGGAAAGACATCAGCCTTCTTGCGTCTCTTGAAAAAGGTGGCTAGAGCAACTCCTGAAATTATGGAGACAATGGCAGGCAATGCCGATAGGATAAAGCTATCCTGATAGTAGAATTTCATAAGAGTGGTCAATCCCAGATACTGCATGAGGGCATAGATCGCGATGGCGATTATAATGGCGTTGAGAGCCCATACTGTTCGCTCAAAACGACGATATTCCCTCATCAGTCGAGCCAATGGTCGTAGGAACTCATAGTGCCCATTCACATAGTTTAATCTGATGATGCGGATAAGTAGTTTTTGGAAGTTCAGTCTGCCCTCCCCCCTGGTCATCGGATGAGCAAGGGAGTGATAAGAGTTTAGGGCTGGGAAAATTCATCTGCGGACAAGAGCGGCCGATTTGTTTGGATTAGATGTTTGAGGATGCGTGTTTTTCTCCCGATGCCATGGTCCTGTCATGGTTCTGTCATGCTCACCCAACTTCACGATGCGGCTTGAATTGCCGATGGAAGAGAAACATCAAATATATGCAATGGCCTAAATGGAGAATCGGAAGGTTTTTTCAATGATTCAAGAAGAACTCTCAAAAACGCTCAATCCGAAGCAGGTCCAGTACATGAGGATGGATCTTCCTGATCCGAGGAACGGCGAGTATCTTCTGGCTGTGTTTCACCTGATCCCCAGCGGCGAGCTCAACATTATGCAAGCCGCAGCCGAGGTCGCAGCTGAGAGCTCAACAGGCACCAATTTTGCCGTGAAGACCGAGACTCCCTTCTCAAGGGTGATGAACGCCCTCGTCTACAAGGTTGACATCGAGAAGAACCTGGTCTGGATCGCCTATCCCTGGCGCCTGTTCGATAGAAACGGCAACGTCCAGAACATCATGACCTACATCGCCGGGAACGCCCTCGGCATGAAGGAGATCAAGGCTCTCAAGCTCCTGGACATCTGGTTCCCCCCCTCCATGCTGGAGCAGTACGACGGCCCAAGCTATACACTCGACGACATGAGAACCTACCTCAATGTGCACGACAGGCCGATACTCGGGACCATAATCAAACCCAAGATGGGGCTCACCTCTTCGGAGTACGCCGAGGTCTGCTATGACTTCTGGGTGGGCGGAGGCGACTTCGTCAAGAACGACGAGCCCCAAGCCGACCAGGACTTCTGCCCCTACGACAAAATGGTCAAGTATGTCAAGATGGCAATGGACAAGGCGGTCAAGGAGACGGGGAAGAAGAAGGTCCACTCGTTCAACGTATCCTCGGCCGATTTCGACACCATGATCGAAAGGTGCGAGATGATCAGGGAGGCGGGCTTCGAGCCGGGTTCATACGCCTTCCTCATAGACGGCATCACCGCCGGGTGGATGGCGGTGCAGACGCTGAGACGGAGGTATCCGGATGTCTTTTTGCACTTCCACAGGGCAGGCCACGGTGGCTTTACCAGGCCGGAGAACCCCATTGGCTTCTCAGTGCTAGTGCTCTCCAAGTTTGCCAGGTTGGCAGGCGCATCAGGTATCCACACCGGGACGGCAGGCGTCGGCAAGATGGCAGGCAGTCCCGAGGAGGACGTAACTGCGGCGAGGAACATCCTGAAAGTCGAGGGAAAGGGTCACTTCTTCACCCAGAACTGGGGAAGGATCCCGCCGCAGGACGACGATGCCATCAAGATGGTCGAGATGGACGATGCTCACCACGTTGTCCTGGAGGACGACTCCTGGCGCGGCCTCAAGAAATGCTGCCCGATCATCTCTGGAGGACTAAACCCGACGCTCCTCGAGCCTTTCATCGATGTCATGGGAGGAATCGATTTCATTACGACCATGGGCGCGGGTTGCCACGCTCACCCGAGAGGAACACGCGCTGGTGCGATGGCCCTTGTGCAGGCATGCGAAGCCTACAAGAATAAGATCGACATCGCGGACTATGCGAAGGATCACAGAGAACTCGCCGAGGCGATCGAGTTCTTCAGCAAGAAGAAAAAGAAGTGATCTTTTATATCCAGTTGATATTTTTTATTTTTCCTTTTTCATTAAGCCACAATATCGCAAAGCCCAGAAGCCAAGCCGTTAGGAGTAAGTTTGTAGATCTTACCACCTAAATCAACTGTTACATGATTTTCATGCGGGGTTGCGTCGAAATTATGAGTAACAAGATAAAAAGCCAGATCCTTAACACCCATGCTCGGATCGTCGAAGCCGGATATCAACGAATTCAGACTAGATAATGAATCATTCGATGCACTCACCAATGACATGCTCGCCGCAAATGTGAACAAGATGAAACTTATTGCACATATATTCCTCCTGGGCATAGCTGCATCTAAAAACTCGATAAGTCATATAGACGATTGCATCCATTTTTCAGTCAAAATTAACGGATTTGACCAATGCTCGGTAGTATGTCGATTCTTCTGTAAATTGGCTGGCCCTGTTATCCCACA
>NZ_DAIK01000146.1:27160-27703 GCF_002496085.1 Methanosaeta sp. UBA458
TGCATCCCCGCACTTATGGAGAATTTATCATGAGAATTGCTGCTTTAGCCCGTATGGTAGCTTTGATGTCTCTATCGGTCTTAGCTGCCATTACCTTATGTATAGCTTCCGATCAGACCGCTTCGGCGGACGAGGTTATCGCCTTTTTGGATGAAGCTGTAGCTTATGTGGACAACAATGGTATGGAGAACGCTCTCCAAGAGTTCAACGATCCAACTGGATCTTTTGTTCGGGGAGATCTCTACATCTTCGCATATGATTTCAATGGAACCTGCCTCGCCCATCCTATCAATCCTGAATTGGTCGGCCAAACCAGCCTGTTGGATATCAATGATGTGGATGTGGTAGGCCGCGAGATTGCACTGGCCAAGAGAGGCGGCGGAACTATGTATATCGTCTTCCCGAATCCATCTCATGAAGGCAAGGAGGAGCTAAAACAACTCCATCTTGAGAGTGTTAATGATAGCATGTACCTTGGATCTGGGCGGTACCTTTCTGACATTCAGGCATCATTCGATCAGGGGGAAAGAGATGAGCTTGTAG
>NZ_DAIK01000146.1:27762-30348 GCF_002496085.1 Methanosaeta sp. UBA458
GAACTTGGCGCTTTCCCATCAGCCTGAGCTGGTCGGCACAAACCGCATCGATGCTCAGGATCCCAATGGAGTATATTTCATTCAGCAGATCACAGATATGGCCAAAAATGGAGATGGCTTTGCCTATTACGTCTACCCAGACCCATCTAACAACATGACCCAAGAATTGAAGCTCAGCTACGTTATGGATGTCGATGGTACCTGGTTCCTGGGATCGGGCATCTATTCAAGCGATTAGGATTCAAGCTGCGGGGGGAGAGCTCAGCCCCCTCAGTATCCTTCAACAGTGGCATCTATAGTCCCAACCTACCTCGATTCAATGCGAGCCCCTCCTGCAAAGCAAAACCGATTAGGTCACATCCTCCTGCCAATGGTGACGTTCTCAAATGCCTTTTTCATAATTCCCATTCCATGGGACGACAGGAGACTGTGGCACGGTCACGAATCGCCATTGAGAATAATATTAATAAATTATATAATTATAATAATAGCCTGGATTAAACTTAAATAGTCGAATAGCATACCTGGCTGCAGGAGGTTTTTCCAAAAATTTGGGAGTATTAAGCCCCAATTATCCTGACATACAGAATATTATTGAAAAATTTTAATATATTAGTCATGTATTTTAAAATCTGGATCAAAATTTGCGGAAGTGAGAGAATGAAGTTATGCTCAAAGGCCGTTTTTGCGGCTGCCATTTTGTTGATTGCGTTTAGCGAGATTTCAGTTATCTATGCAGAATCTGCCGATACGAGGAATGATGCGACCGAATACACCATTGCTGCCAACCTGCTGGCCAACAATTCTCCCGCCTGGAGCAACAACCAGGAAGACTTCGATTTTGCCAATAGAGGGTTCATCGCTACCGATAGTCCCCTGATCATCCCCTCTCTCTATCCGGGTTTCACCTCCTGGAATATGGAAGAGTTCTCCTTCCTGGACAATGCGACCTGTCCGGATACAATAAACCCCCTTCTCTACAGGCATGCAAAGCTGAACAAGATCAACGGTCTATTCGAGGTCGTAGCTGGCATCTACCAGGTCAGAGGATACGATCTCACATCAATGAGCCTCATCAAAGGCGATACCGGCTGGATAATCATAGATCCCATGATGACTATGGAGACCGCCAGGGCGGCCATGGACCTAGTTAACAGAACACTGGGATACTATCCGGTCAAGGCAGTCATCTATTCTCACCCTCATGTGGATCATTACCAGGGAGTGAAGGGAGTGATCACTGAGAAGCAGGTTGCATCGGGCGAGGTTGAGGTCATAGCCCCTGCTGGATTCATGGACCATGCTATCAGCGAGAATGTCTATGCTGGGACGGCTATGCAAAGGCGGGGCATGTACATGTACGGAGGCCTCCTTCCTCATGATGAGAAGGGTCTTGTGGATAACGGTCTGGGAAAACGAACCCCATTTGGATCGGCATCCCTCATCGCTCCGACGATCGATATCACCGAGACCGGCCAGAACCTGACCATCGACGGAGTCGATATGCAGTTCCATTACTGCACCAATACGGAAGCTCCCGTGGAGATAGACATCTGGTTCCCAGATCACAAAGCGCTTTTCATGGCTGAGAATTGCGTGGCAACGCTGCATAACATTCTGACTCTGCGGGGAGCACAGATCAGGGATCCTCTCTCCTGGGCAGAATGCCTGGATGAGGCACGAAGGCTTTACGGAGACCAGGCTGAGGTGGTGTTTACCGCCCACAACTGGCCCAGGTACGGTAACGATAAGGTCATTGAGCTTTTAGAAAACCAGCGGGATATGTACAAGTACATCAATGATCAGACCCTGAACCTCATCAACAAGGGCTATACCATGGATGAGATCGCAAATATGATCGTTCTTCCCCAATCCCTGCAGAAGTACTGGTATACTCATGGATTCTACGGCCAGATATACATGGGTGTAAAGGCCACATATCAGAAATACCTGGGATTCTACGATGCCAATCCCATCAACCTGAAACGGCTTCCTCCTGAGGAGTTTGCCCGAAATATAACCGAGTACATGGGAGGGGCAGATGCTGTCCTGGAGAGGCTGGCCAGAGATTATGACGCTGGCAACTATCAACTGGTGGCCACTATCGCCAATTACCTGGTCTTTGCTGATCCCGACAATATAAAGGCCCGTGAGATGGAGGCTGCTGCCCTGGAGCAGCTTGGATATCAGGCGGAATCTGGACCGGCCCGGAATGCCTATCTGGTGGGAGCTATGGAGCTTCGCAGCAAAGAGCCAGTGCACGCAATGAACATGATATCTGCAGATGTGATATCTGCCATGTCAATCAACCAGCTCTTAGACTACATAGCAGTGAGGCTGAATAGCCAGAAGGCGGACGGCGAGGACTTCAGGATGAACATGATAATCAATGATACCGGCGAGAGCGCACTGATTCAGGTCAATAACAGCGTGCTGGTCTACTGGATCGATGAGCACTCTGATGAAGCTGCCCTCACTGTCCATATGCCGCGCAAGACTCTTGAACAGCTGGCGCTCGATCCATCCGTTCCACCGGCAAATGTGACCATTGAAGGAGATGCCTCGGTGTTTGAGGGATTTGTTGGG
>NZ_DAIK01000129.1:0-4849 GCF_002496085.1 Methanosaeta sp. UBA458
ATATGATGGCAGAGGCATTCGGTCCCAGGGCATAACGGGCGATGTCAGAGAAGGGGGCACAATCCTTCGTGGGACAAATTTTCCATTCGCGTTCAAGACGCATGCTTGTCTACGAGAGTTAACATGGTTAGTTTGTGGGTTGGAATCAGAGTTCCAATGAGGCAGCAGCCTTCACTGCCCATATCAAGCATAACAGGAATACCAGGCTTATCACAGTTTTCATCCTGCTTGTATAATACCTGTCCTGAGGATCATTTAAGTTTGTGGTTGGTTCCGGATCGCGGTTCACCCCAGATGCAAAAGGATACAGAGAATTTGCGATTCAAGTTCACCCATGCCAAATAGCGAGAAGCCATTAAAAGAAGATGAGCCTTCGGGGCTGGATCGATAAGGCCCCGAGATAATTCAAGGCCTCAGGGAATAAATCCTTGACCGTCCCTTCTTATTCACATTGATCTTGCCCTCTCTGCCCAGCCAGCCCAGTGCGCCATGGACATCATCTATCCGCAGAGCGGCAGACTTGGCCAATTCCCTGGCCGGCATCGGGCCCTTTAGGCTGAGCAGGTCCCAAATTATGCCGGCATTGATACCGAATACCAGATCCACAGACTCCTCCGTCATCCCCCCTCCCTTCCCAGTCTCTCTCTTTGATTTGACCGCTGCCACTCCTGCTTCAGTCATTCTTTTCTTCTTCCTGGACCTCGGTTTCTTCTCAGTTTCATTGACCATTTTTTATATCCTCCAATATGTATCCTTTTTTAAATACGACTTCATTGAATTTAAAGTTTTTCTGAGCTAAAATTGCAGATTTGGTCATAGTCACTGGTTCAAGGTGCGGGATGCAGGCCCAATGTGCTATATGTGAAATGTATATACCGATCCCGGCCCAAAAGCGATAAATACCGAGGACTATGACTTAATTGCTCGTAATGGTTCTGCATAAAGGAAGCAAGAGATCCACGTCTGGCGATTTCTTGAGGGGCTATTGTCATTCTTCTGCCTGGCTATGCTCTCATGGCAAAACGCCTTTGACACCAAAATCCCAAAGGAGAAACTGCTGCCGATTCCAGCACTGCAGAAGTTGCTGCAGATCTATCATCGCAAGAAGACGGGAATCTCTAAATATTCAAATAAAGAATAAAAGAGGACGAATTCGGAGGTTTAAATCATGCTTGATCGATTCACAAATTTCCTCACAATATTGATTACCTCTCTTTTGGCCATCTCTCTTTTCTGTGCCTTTGCCCTGGCAGAGGAAGAGGATGACAATGGTCCTGAGCATTCTCTAGGCTCGGGTGATTCTGATTGGTGGACGACATACCCGGACAAAAACATCGACTCTGGCTCTGCCGTAAATCACCCGGATTGGGTTATTGAGGCTCTGGAGGACAGACCTCTGCTGATCCTGATCCACCAGAACAACTGCCTGCCCTGCGTGACCCATGTCCCCAGGATAAATGATGCTATAAAAATCCACAACGACGATATCCGGTTCTACAGCATTCTGGCTGAGGGAGACGGAATCCTGAAGGCGATGGAGGTTCTGGATATCTACAGTCCCACAGGCAAGAAGCAGTATGTTCCCACCACCATCTTCCTCACTCTGATAGAGAACGAGGACGGCGAGGTTGAGGTTGGCTGGCATAGCGAGATTGATATCATGAGCACGGACGATATCAACAGCTATGCAGACGATTCCATTTACTATCACCAGCAGAATGCGGCTGACTGGGAGCAGTGATCGGCCTAATGGCAGTGAAAGATGGTGTGGGTGGTCTGAGCAAGCCGGGCTCTAATCCCCCTCACGCTCTCATTTTGCCAGTTTCTATTATATCTTTATTCGCGCTATTATTCATATCCCTATCCATCAGTCCCGCGCTAGCAGATGAAGCGCAGGCGCCGGACTTTTTCGCAACCAGCTGGGATCAAAGGAGCTTCAATCTATCCGATTTCATGGGCTCCCCGGTGGTCCTGCATATAACAAATATCGAGAACCCCCTATGCATTGAATGCGAAAAGTCCCTCTCGGGGCAGGTAGAGGAGCTTGCAGCCCTCAAGGCCCTAGACACCAATGTCCAGATAGTAACCCTGAACCTGAGGAAGAACCCCTATTCCATTGACGGCCGGGAGCTGGCCCAAACCTGGTGGGAGGTCAATATAACCTGGCCCTGGATCGAGGATCTGGACCCATATCCCATAGGGAGCAAATACCTGGACTATTGGACGGTGAGAGGCGGCTCTTCCAATCCCACCATTGTTCTGATCGACAAAGAGGGCAGAATCGGCCCGGTCTACCACGTCTACCGGGTGGGCGAAGGGATAGAAGATGGGGTGCAGAAGGCCCTGAGCCTTCTGGATGACATCCAGGAGCTCAATGGGACAGCTCTTATGGTGGAGGGGGAAGCCTCCCCTCCTGCAGAGGTGGAGGCCCGCCCAGAGGGGGCAACAAGCATGATCTCCTCCCTCTGGACCAGAATGGAGAATGAGGTCTCAAGGAAGGATGTCACCGCCTTTGGCATGTTCCTTCTGGGCATCTTCACCTCCCTTGCCCCCTGCTCCATCGCCCTGATGATTGCTGTGTTCTCTTATGTGATGACCGTTCGCAGGAAGGACGAATACCTGCGAGCCAGCGCCTCCACCTCAAGAGAGGGATTCATGATCGGCGTCGCCTTCACCCTCGGCATGGCGGTTGTCTTCTTTGTGCTCGGCCTGTTCATATCCCAGATAGGGGTCTTCTTCCGGGATTCAAAGCTCTTTGACCTTCTAGCCGGGGTAATCATGGTCCTGCTTGGAATCAGCAGCTTCAAGCCCCTGGGGGAGATCATCGAGCCGGTCATGGATCGCATCCGCCTGCATCGTGCTGCCATGGATGGGCTCGATGAGCCGTCCGAGAGCTCGGGCTTAAATGGGCCTATGGAGGAGAAGAAGAGCCTGCTCCAAAAGGCTGTGGAGTTCTCGCTAAAGCTCTTCCGCTATTCTGCGTTCATCGGCGCCTTCACCCTGGGGATCTTCTTCGCCCTGGGTTGGGCTCCCTGTGCCCTCTCCATGGTGATGCCGGTCCTGATCTGGCTGGCAAGCCAGGACGTTGCCCCCCTGGTCGGCGGGACGATGCTCTTCTTCTTCGGCATCGGCCATGGAGTGCCCATCATCCCCATCACCACCTTCTCCCGAATGGTGGGCGGCAGGATCGGGGAGAAGTATGTATCGGTGGGAGAGTGGACCAGCAAGATCTTCGGGCTGCTGGTGATCCTGGTGGGCCTGGTCTATGCCGTCAGGTATTTTGGATACCTGTTATGGTAGGGTACAATAACGGCGCAGCAATTGCAGTGTGAGGATATCGAGAGGAAGGTGAGATTACATTTCGACCATGCTGGAAAGCCTCCAGGAGATTGCGAGGGATCGAGTCTCCTCCTCGCTGGCAGAGAGGTGCTGCTACTCTTCCGACGCCTCTCAGATTTCTGGATACCCAGATTTCGTCGTCCGACCAGCGAATACGGGAGAGGTCTCCAGAATTATGATGCTGTGCAATGAGAGGGATGTGCCGGTGGTCGCCCGGGGAGCGGGAAGCGGACTTGCCGGCGGGGCGTCCCCGGTCTTAGGGGGCGTAGTTTTGGATATGTCTGGAATGAACCGCATTCTGGAGATGGATCTGGAGAACCTGCAGGTCATCGTTGAGCCGGGGGTGGTGGCAGAGAAGCTCAATCGGGCCCTTGAGCCTCATGGATTCTTCTTTCCCCCAGATCCGGGCAGCAGCGCCTTTTGCACCATCGGGGGCATGATCTCCTACAACAGTAGCGGCATGCGCTCGGTTAAATACGGCACCACCAGAAGCTATGTGCTGGATTTAGAGGTTGTGCTGGCGGATGGTAGGGTGATTCATACCGGCTCCCGGAACCTCAAATCCGCAGCCGGATACGACCTCACCCGTCTATTCGTTGGCGCAGAGGGGACCCTGGGCATCATCACCCGAGCGGGACTGAAGGTTGCCCCTCTGCCCAAAGAGAGAAGGCTGGTATTCGCCAGCTTCGAGAGCGCAGAGGCTGCTGGCCAGGCGGTGATAGCGGTATTCTCCAAGGGCATAACCCCCTCCGCCTGCGAGATACTTGACCGGACCACTCTGAAGGTCCTGAGGCTCGTCGATCCCGCGCTTGTCCTGCCGGATGACGGGGACGTGATACTATTCGAGGTGGACGGCTCAGGAGATTCGACCGCAGAGGCAGCAGCGCAGATAGAGGAGGTCTGCCGGCCGATGGCCATTACGATAAGGCAAGCTTCCGGCCGGGAGATGAAGCCCATCTGGGCGGCGAGGAGGCTGGTGGGAGCGGCCATTTCGCGTCTGGACCCGAAGAAGACCAGGATCTATATGGGCGAGGATGTGGGGGTTCCCATAAAGCAGATTCCGGCGCTGATTAAGAGAGTGCAGCAGATCACTGCAAGCGTGGGCATTCCTGCCATGAAGTACGGCCATATAGGAGACGGAAATCTGCATGTCGCATTGTTCATCGATGTCAATGATCCGGATCAGTGGGATCGGCTCAGGACGGCAGCGGACAGAATCCATCGAGCTGCTCTGAGCCTGGGGGGGACGGTCAGCTCCGAGCATGGGATAGGCCTTGCCCGGGCGGAGTATATGGCAGAGCAGGTGGGCGAGGAGACGATGAATGTGATGCGGGCGGTCAAGAAGGCCCTTGACCCCAGGGGGATACTCAATCCAGGAAAGATAGGGCTGTGACTGATATCACATTGACGACAGACTGGACCATGAAGCGATCCAGGAGGAGATGGATTTCGCCTCCTGCAACAACAACAATAACGCCAGGTATACGGCTGAGGTTTTATTCCGTAACTA
>NZ_DAIK01000129.1:5001-6132 GCF_002496085.1 Methanosaeta sp. UBA458
GCGCCTCTGCGGTTTTATTCCGCATTCCGTAAACCACAGGGTTAATTATCCCGCTACCCACTCGATACAGCGAAGAGCCAAAAGATTGAATGCGGCCCCAAAAGATTCAAACTATTGATTGACCATTAAGTGAAGCTTCGCTCATGAATCGTGGATTTCAGCATTCCACAGAATCATCTTTGCTCTTTGAGCTTTTCTTTGGATCCGCCTCTCTGAGCAGCTCAGCTACATCTTCCATTGAATCTTTCTCTCGCAGAGCTGCCAGCACCGGAGGCGATTCCTGGAAAAGCTCCAGGGCGTTGAAGAACCTGTCCAGCACATCTCCCTTATAGGTGGGGACCAGGAAGATATGGGTATGAGGTATCCTCCTGCCCCGAGCATACATGCAGACAAAGTCCGGTTGCAGGGCGACCATAATCTTTTCCGCCACCACCTTTGCTGCTCTGAAGAGGCTGGCATTCTCATCATCTGAGAGTTCATGCCACCAGGGCACATGTCTCTTAGGTATCACCAGACAATGGCCTTTAGAAAAGGGGTTGACGTCCAGAATTGCCAGCGATAGTTCATCCTCATAAATCCTGTAGCATGGCAGATCTCCCGCCAGGATCTGGCAGAAGATGCAGCCTTTCTCTTTCCCGGTGCCCTCAGTCATAAAGCCTCCATTATGCTAATGACGGCATTATTGATGATCAATCCTTTGCCATACAAAATATCCCGTCAATCTGATTCGATGGAGATCTTTTTATGTCGGATGAACAGGATGCGATAGAACGAAATGCAGACCATGAACCAGGGTGAAAGAGCCTTCAATCTGTGCGTTCGCTGCGGGACCTGCCGCACCGTCTGTCCGGTCTTCGAGGAGACCGGTTGGGAGTCGGCCAACACCAGAGGGCGGATGATGATAATCAAGGAGCTTTGCTCTGGCCGGCTGGAGGCAGATCAGGGGGTGAAAGACAGTCTTAACACCTGCACCACTTGCGGCTTATGCACTGAGAACTGTCCGGCAGGCATCTCTCCTCCGGATATCATAGAGAGAGCGAGGGGGATGCTTGTAGCCCTAGGATTAACCACCTCAGAGCTGGAGGATCTTGACCGGAAGATCCTGAACAGCGGCAACACCTTTGGCGAAAA
>NZ_DAIK01000075.1:0-2833 GCF_002496085.1 Methanosaeta sp. UBA458
CTTACCTAATATTTATATCAGTTGAGGGCGGCGTGAAAGTAATTATGGCAAAGGACTCCGCTTTCATCCTGTTGCGACTGCGTCGCAACTCCCCCGTACTCGCAGTCCGGGAGACCACCCTGAAGGATGGGGACTTCCCGCTCCGTCCTTCGCAATCCTACGAGTTAAAGAGGCGGAGATAGGTGAGCAAATGGTCCGGATCTACTTCAATAACCATGCCCGGTCCAAGGCGGCAGCAAATGCCTTTCAGCTAATGGACCTCTTAGAGATCCCCCACGAGCCCAAAAAGATCCGGCAGCAGGATCAGTTCACCCTGGGTTGCTTTTAAGAGGTGATATGAGATGCGTTTGAAGGAGGGGCTGGTGGGAGTTGTGCCCGAGGAGAGGCTCGCGCGTCTTTCCAGCCGTTTCCATGTGATCGGAGATATCGCTATCCTCTATCTTGACCCTGAACTGAACGGCTACAAGGATGAGATTGCTTCAGCCCTCTTGGATCAGTGCAGGAATGTTCGTACGGTCTTCAATAAGATCACCCCCCTGGAGGGGGAGAGGAGAACCTCCCGCCTGGAGCTTCTGGCAGGCGAGGGGAATTCCGTCACCGTTCATCTGGAGTTCGGCTTTCGATATCATATGGATGTGGCGAGGGTCTTTTTCAACAGCCGTCTGGGTTACGAGAGGATGAGGGTGGCGGTCCAGGTAAAGGCAGGGGAAGAGGCGCTGGTCTTGTTTGCCGGGGTGGGCCCCTTCGCCATTCCCCCCGCCGCCCGGGGAGCTAGGGTGGTGGCCCTGGAGAAGAGCCCGGAGGCCTGCAGCTGGCTGGCGGAGAACGCCCGGGAGAATGGGGTGGCGGAGAGGATCGCGGTCATAAATGCGGATGCATTCTCTATGGCAGCCCTCCTGAAAAGAAGGTTTGACCGGGCGATTGTGCCCGCCCCCTATGGAATGGACCGGATAGTGGATGCCCTGCCAGGGATGCTGAGACGGGGTGGGATCATCCATTTTTATACCTTCAAGAAGGCCCAGCAGATCGAGGGGCTGAAAAAGAGCTACGAAGATCTGGGCCTGGAGGTGTTGCTGTGCAGAAGGTGCGGAAATGTAGCGCCAAATGTCAGCCGTTGGGCATTTGACATGCAGAAGATCTGATCAGATCCGGGAAGAGACGAAGATAAGGAAGTGAAACGGGGGGCAGCGCAGGCTGGGTCCCACCCTCCAGCTCATTCAGGGGCAGGGCAGAGTGAGGACGGACATATTTCCCACTACGGTTTCCGATCTGATCTGGGCATAGCCCATGTAGGTTCCTCCCATTATCATGGTGGGCACAGTGCGGGCGTTCTTCTGCACCCGCTGGCCGATCCTGGCCGAGCCCTGAATCTCAGAGCTGATCTGATAAACGGAGATCTTGTCATCCTGATAGGTCTTGGTGTCCTTAATCAGGTCTTTCTCTATCCGGTAGGTCTCAGAGAATACCGAGCCCACCTCATAGTTCTTGGCGCAGAGAGCATTTCTCAGGTCGCTTTGATTGAGGGGAGGATGGTAGGGCTTGTAGTCGAATTCCACTGAGGTGACCAGGGAGGTCTCGTCCATTTCCGAATCCCTATAAGTGACGGAGTCGAGGGTTCTGGTGACCACTCCGCTGCCGCTCGAGCCGAGAACCACCTTCTGTCCAGCAAAGCCAGGCTGGGTCTGAAGGATGCGGGACTCCTCCATATAGCCGTTGACGAATACCCAGGAGTGCTCAGTCGTGTTCTGGGCGAATGAATCAGCAGAACAGGCCGCCTGCCCGGCAGCGACCAGGGCAGCGATACAGGCCATGGATAGGACTAAAAGCATCGACTTCATCTTCGCGCCTCATCAACTTCCAGGTATCGAATGGAGTGGGTAAATATAAATGTGATCCCGCTGTCGTTCAGAAATCCGCCAGGGCAGGGCCGAAGGAGTAGTAGGCATCAGCAGGAACTCCCTTTATCAGCCCATAGGCGTCCGGCTCCGGCAGAAGGGAGATTCCTGTCTGGTTCCAGCTGGCGTCTATGGAATGCACCGGGGTGATGATCTGGCTCTTGAAGTAGGAGTCCGTCTGCCTGGTAGGGACGGTGGATATGGGCATGAGCATCAGGGATTCGTTCTTTCCGAATATCTCTTCTATCCAGGCGTTATACTGAGGGACGGCCTGATTGAAGTCTGCAGGGCTGCCCTGGAGTGCCTGGTCATATTTCTGGGCCATCTTCCATCCTACGCTCAGGCCGTCTAAGACCCCTTTCTGGTAGTCGCTCAGGGCCATAGAGGGGCCTATAAGGGCAGAAGCGAAGAGAATTGCCATAGATATTGCCAATATAGATCTCATTTTGATCCTCCGTTGTATGCAATGATCTATTGATATGAAGGGCATCATCGAAAAAGATTTTGCCTGATTGCTTCATCGCTTTTCCTGCGGCAGAACTGCGGCTGGATTCGTATTGGTATTTATGTGATGAGAGTGAAGTCAATGCTATCTGACAGAATCCCTTTCATTGGGCAATGATGGCCGCATCGAGTTCAGAGTGAGACTGCATTGCAGGACAGCATTTATTCATATTTGAGGCAGCGGCTCAATGAAGAGATGGGATTGCAGGAGGTGAAGCGTTCTATGAGCAAGAAGAAGGGTGCCAAGGGGATGCCAATCGAAGGCCCGGGCAAACATGATCCATCCAAGCCCCGGAAGAATAAGGCATATTCTCCGGTCTATGGCGAGACGAAGAGCGGAATCAAGAATGAGCAGCCCAGGAAAACGCGAATTTAGCTCAGGTCTTCTGCCCACACGCTCTATTTTTCCCGACAGGTAAACTACTCCGGCCTAA
>NZ_DAIK01000009.1:0-20419 GCF_002496085.1 Methanosaeta sp. UBA458
TTAAGGGGTGGGAGTAGTCACAGCCCTATCCGATGCTCATAGCCCAATCTTTCGATCTGTCTTCTCTTCCCTGCCCTTTCCATCCAGATTCCCTCCTCCACCACCTCGCCTATAACCGTCAGATCGCAAGCTCTTCGGGCCGCCTCCAGGCCCGAGGAGCGCAGGGTGAATACCAGCTCATAGTCCCCTCCCGCGCTCAATGCCATATCTATAGCATTCTCCTGCCCCACCATCTCCACCAGGCCGGGAGCCAGGGGCAGCTTATCCTGATAGACCAGAAAGCCCACTCCGCTCACCTCTGAAAGATCGGAGAGGGACAGAGCCAGGCCATCGCTGTTATCCATCATTGCCGTAACGCTTCCGCTCTTCGCCAAAGCCCGGCCCTCCTTCAGCCGGGGCTCGGGCTCCAGCAGACTGGTTATAAGCTCGCTTTTCGCGCCGTTCTGCCAGGCCCACAGCCCGCCTCCAGCTGCCCCCAGAGAGCCGGTGGTGCAGAGCAAGTCCCCCGCTCGTGCTCCCCGGCGGCGCAGAATCAGCTCCTTTTCCACAAAGCCCAAAGATGTGCCAGTGATGGTCAATTCCAGGTGGCTGTCGGTGTCCCCTCCCAGAATTCGAGTACCATAGAGAGCAGCACAATCGCCAAATCCTGAAAAGAGCTCATCGATAAAATACTGATCCGCCTCCGGCGGGAGCCCAGCAGCGATGAGGACTCCCGCGGGCTCTGCCCCCATGGCAGCAATATCGCTCAGGTTGACTGCTACCGCCATCCAGCCCATCTGCCAGGGGTTCATGATATCAGGAAAGTCAGTCTTCTGGTGGAGCATATCGGTGCTTGCCACAAGATAACGCTCTCCCGCATCGATAACCGCGCAGTCGTCGTTCTCCAGCCCACCCAGGATCACAGAGATGCGCCGGATCAGATCCCTCTCGCCAATGGCCCCGTTCATTCTTTCTTGCTCCCTGTAATTGTATAGATCGCCTCAGCTCCGAAAGTTATTAAGATTCAAAGATGCATTAATTGTGATATGCTCGATTACAAAAGGTTGTTCATCCAGGCATCAATTGCCCTCCTGCTTTCCCTCATGCTTTCTAGCTCGCTTTCTGGAGCTGGAGCAGCCCAGATGACGAGGATCTGTCCACAAGGCTGCAGCAATCTGAGCATCCAGGAGGCACTTGTTAATGCCTCTGCTGGAGATACGATCATTGTGGAAAGCGGAATCTACGCTAATCCCTTCATAATGGGCCGGCCGGTGAACCTGCAGGGCAGGGACACAGGCAGCGGAAACCCGATCCTCAATCCGGAGAAAGGGAGAACTATCCTGGCCGCTCAAGGAGCGGTGCTGTCGGGATTCGACTTTTCCAGTGCTCGTGACGGCGATGAAAGGAGCGCAGGCTGCAGGTTGGAGGTCGTCCTTCCCGCTACCATATACCTGAACGATTTTCCGGGCAAAAACAGCGTCTGCCCGGAGGATGTTGCCACCTGGAACTCGAGCCGGATGATCAGCTACCAGTATAACAGCCGGGTACAGCGCAGTTTTTTGGGCAACTACTGGGCGGACTATGCCGGCGAGGATAAGAACGGCGATGGAATCGGCGACGAGCCGGTGGTTTTAAATCAGGACAATATCGACAACTACCCCTTGATGCAGCCGGCGGAAAGTTATCTCATCTCCGATGAGGCCGATGCTCTTGGGAAAAGTGAGATGGAGCTTTTGGATGCTCGAGTGGGTGAGGAGTTCATCATCTCCCTCTCCGCCAATCCGACCACGGGATATGGCTGGAATGTGGATTACGACCATTCCCTCTTAAACCTCAAGAGCTCTAACTTTAGGGCCTCCTCCTCAAAGGCACTTGGTGCTAGCGGCACATCGATCTTTGTCTTCGAGCCCCTAATGCCCGGCAAGACCACCATTTACTTCGTCTATAAACGCTCCTGGGAGAACATTGTGGCAGACGCTCGAGCATTTCAGGTGGAAATATCGGCTTGAAGGCCATGAACTATTTATACGGTGATGCCCATCAAGCCCTGATCATTACAATCCTTAAGGAGATCTCAATTTGGCAAAATCCGATATCAAATCTGAGGACAAATCAGATCAAAAAACAGAGGCGAAGACGCCTGCCTCCAAAAAACCGGAGGTTAATATCGGCATGGTTGGACATGTCGATCACGGCAAAACCACTCTTGTCCGAGCGCTATCCGGAAGCTGGACCGATCAGCATAGCGAGGAGGTCAAGAGAGGCATCTCCATCCGTCTGGGCTATGCAGATGCCACCTTCAGAAAGTGCCCCAGCTGCCCAGATCCGGATGCTTTTACAGTAGAAGAAAAGTGCCCCCACTGCGGTGCTGATACAGAGATATTACGTACCGTCTCCTTTGTAGATTCTCCGGGGCATGAGACCCTCATGGCCACCATGCTATGCGGAGCGGCGATCATGGATGGCGCAGTACTGGTCATCTCCGCCAATGAACCCTGCCCTCAGCCGCAGACAAAAGAGCATCTCATGGCCCTGGACATCACAGGCATCGACAGAATTGTGATAGTACAGAACAAGATCGATCTGGTATCCAGGGAAGAGGTGATGGAGCACTACCAGCAGATCAAGGATTTCATAAAGGGCACCGTAGCCGAGAAGGCGCCAATTGTGCCCATCTCCGCTCAGCAGAACCTGAATGTCGATCTGGTCATCAAGGCCATAGAGGAGTACATACCTACCCCCCATAGAGACATCGAGAAGCCTGCTCTGCTCAAGATAGCCCGATCTTTCGATGTCAACCGTCCCGGAGCCTCCCCTGATGCTCTCAAAGGCGGGGTCATTGGCGGCTCCCTAAACCAGGGTGTGCTTCATGCAGGCGATAAGATCGAGATCTGCCCGGGCAGGCTGGTGGATTATGAGGGGCGGAAACAGTGGGTCCCCATTCAGACCAAGGTGGTGACCCTCCTGGCAGGAAGCCAGAGCCAGGAAGAGATCACACCCGGCGGCCTGATCGGCGTGGGCACCCTGCTGGACCCCATAATGACCAAGAGCGATGCTCTGGTGGGCCAGGTGGCAGGTGAACCGGGCAAGCTCCCTCCCGTCAGGAACGCATTCACCATGAACATGCAGCTCCTGGAGAGGGTGGTAGGAGTGACCGATGAGTCCAGCGTCGAGCCCATACATTCCAGCGAGCCCCTGATGCTTAACGTGGGAACTGCCACCACTGTAGGAGTGGTGACCAGCGCCCGGGAGGGGGGCGTGGTCCAGGTTCAGCTAAAGAGGCCGGTCTGTGCCGAGAAAGGCGATCGTGTGGCTGTCAGCAGGCGCATTGGCGCCAGGTGGCGGCTCATTGGCGTCGGCTCCATAATCGACTGAAGATAGAATATGCAGCAAATCGATGCCGATAGCGTAAAGGTGATAATCGACACCAACGCCTTGATGACAGCAGAGCAGTTCGGAGTGGACATCTTCGGCGAGCTATTGCGCCTGGGATACGTTGAGTGGCTTGTGCCGGCCCAGGTGAAGGGAGAACTGCGCTCCTTAGCGGATGGGGCAGATAAAGGGCGGGACAAGACCGCGGCCAGGGTAGCCCTGGGCCTGGCTGAACGATGCACAATCGTTGGCATTGACAACTGCCCTGCTGACCGGGCCATTGAGGAACTGGCAGAGAAAGAGGGGGCAGCAGTCTTTACCAACGACAAAGCCCTGAAGAAAAGATTATTTAGTAAAGGCATCACCGTAATATACCTGCGCCAGGGTCGGTACCTAGAGGCGATGAAGAAGGAGTATTGATGTACAAGAAGATGAAGCTTAAGGGTGTGGCCAGGATAGAGCCGGATCATCTGGGAGATCCCCTCGAAGCGGCAGTGGAAAGGGCACTGCGGGATAAATATGAGGGGGTTGTGGACAAGTCTCTGGGGACCATCGTGGCCGTGCTCGGAGCGGATGATATAGGTGAAGGCCATATCCTGGCGGGAGACGGATCCATTTACTACGAGGTCAACTTCGATACCCTCGTCTTCAAGCCTGAGATGCAGGAGATCATTGAGGGCGAGGTGGTGGAGATTGTGAAGTTTGGTGCATTTCTCTCCCTGGGGCCGTTCGACGGCCTTCTGCACGTCAGCCAGATAACCAATGAGTATATATCTTATGATGAGAAGAACGCGCGCCTGGTCAGCAAAGAGTCCAATAAATCCTTAGGAGAAGGAGATCGGGTTCGAGCCAGAGTAATAGCAGTTAGCCTGAATGAGAAGGAGCCCAGAGAGAGCAAGATCGGACTGACCATGAGGCAGACGGGCCTGGGGAAGCTGGAATGGCTTGATGCTGCAGACGAGACAGAGAAGGAGAATGCGAGCGTCCAGGCAGAGGCAAAATGACTGAACAGGCATGCAGAGAATGTCGCAGAATAGTAGAGGGGCAGGTCTGTCCCATATGCAATTCAGCCTCGCTAAGCAAGGACTGGAGCGGATATGTGGTTATCATCGATCCCAAGGAATCCATCATCGCGGAGAAGCTGGAGATCAAGCTTCCCGGCAAGTACGCTTTGAAGGTGCGATAGATTGCGTACACTTCTTCTGCCGGAAGATTTGCGGCTATTGCTCAAGAGTCCTCTGGGCAAGTTGTGCAAGGGCAACGGGACCGAATGCGTAGAGGCTATGAGAGATGAATTGCAGGGGGCTAAAAAGGTGGCCGCGATCGGTGACATGACCGCATTTTATCTTTTGAAGTCATCAATAGTCCCGGACCTGGCAGTTGTGGACAACAAGACCAAGAGGGCTCAGCTTCCAGATCACATTCTTCAAAGCCTCGAGCACAATAGCTATAAGAGGGTTGAGGTGAAGAATCCGCCCGCCACTCTGACCGAAGAACTAATAGACCAGATCAAGGATTCTCTTGCCGGAGAGGAGCGGGTGAAGATTGTGGTAGAGGGTGAGGAGGATCTAGCGACCCTTCCTGCAATTCTCTATGCCCCACCTGGCTCTGTGGTGATTTATGGGCAGCCCGATGAGGGAAGCGTCCTGGTCAAAGCAACTCCTGAAATGAAGATGTATATTGATGAATTAATGAAGAAAATGATTGTGGAGGAATGAAATTGGAGATAAAGGTTATTGATGAGAAGAACAATCCCTTGCTGAAGCGCAGGGAGATAGTCTTCAAGGTTATTCACGATGAGTCCACGCCATCCAGAAAGAGCGTGGTGGAGAGGCTGGCGGCGACCATGAACTCCAAGGTTGGCTTAGTCTATGTCGACAGCCTTAAGACCGAGTTCGGAAAGCGCGAGACCCAGGGATATGCCAAGATCTATGAGACGGCTGAGAGGGCAGAACAGGTGGAGCGAGCCCATATCATAGAGCGCAACACATTCACCAAGCCTGAGGAAGCCAAGCCGGAGGCAAGCTAAATGGCAGCAAAGAAGGGCAAGACCGGTGAGGTGAAGGGCGTATCCAAATATTACGAGCTTGGCGGAGACACCATCAAATCCAGGAAGTCGGTCTGCCCGAGATGCGGCAATGGCGTCTTCCTGGCGGACCACGGCGACAGACAGAGCTGCGGCAAATGCGGCTATACTGAGTTCAAGAAATAATTTCCGGAATCCAGGTCTCGATTCCGGACCTGATTTCACTCTTTTAAAGATAATTCGGCTCCTCGCTATTATATGTGGGTGAACTTAAATCGCAAAAACTCTATGTCACCGTGCCTTCTGTAGTGAACCGGTATGCTCTGACCCAACCACAGAGACACAGAGGAACAAAAGGCCATATTCTCTGCCGGAACTAAACCACATAATTCGGAAGGAGCCGATAATTCCTCGCTCGTTTACGGGCAATCGTGCCGGGCATCTATTTAAGCCTTGAAGACGAATAACATCCAAGGTGTTCACTTGGATCTATTCAATACTCTTATACCTCTGTTTATCGTATTGGTGATACTGTCTCAGGCGATCAAGATCGTCCGCGAATATGAGAGGGTGGTCATATTCCGTTTAGGCCGTTTCAGCGGAGTGAAGGGGCCGGGCATATTCTTCATCATCCCCATCATTGACCGGGTCATACTCCTCGACCTGAGGGTTTTCACCATCGACGTTGCCAAGCAGGTGGTCATAACCAGGGATAATGTGAGCGTGGAGGTGGATGCAGTCATCTACTACCGGGTGGTCGATCCGGCAAAGGCGGTCATTCAGGTGGAGAACTACCGGGTGGCTACATCCCTCCTCTCTCAGACCACATTGCGCGATGTCTTGGGCCAGATCGAATTGGATGACCTGCTCAGCAAGCGTGACGAACTGAACAAGAAGCTGCAAGAGATCTTGGACAAGCATACCGATCCCTGGGGGATTAAGGTTACCGCAGTCACCTTAAGGGATGTATCTCTGCCTGAATCGATGAGGAGAGCTATAGCCAAGCAGGCGGAGTCCGAGAGGGAGAAGAGGTCACGCATCATCCTGGCAGACGGCGAGTTCCAGGCGTCCAAGACCATGACCGATGCTGCCCGGCTCTATGAAGAGGTGCCCGCTGCCCTTAAGCTCAGGGAGCTGCAGACCCTGGTGGATATCGCCCGGGAGAAGACGCTAATCGTCGTCACTCCCAGCACTGACGCCGGAACGGGATCGGTAGCCGGCCTGACCGCCGCCCTGAACCGCGAGCTATCGGAAAGGGATGCAGACCGGGCGGATGAGGAGAGAAGAGCGGCCACGAAGGATTCCTCTCTGGATTCAATCAGATTAAGGAGATGAATGGCCAAGAAAGGCAGGCCGACCCGAAGAGTCTCGGGCCTGCCTCACCGATCAGGATCAAATGGATGAGTATTGTATGAATAGCAGGGTGCGGGTCATGCTATCCAGGATACTGGAAATTGTTTTGCTCTTAGCCCTCGTCCTCGGCCAGGCACAGGCAGCAGGCACCGTCCTGACGGTGGATATGAAGGGGACCATAACCCCTGCGAGCGACGATATCGTCTTAGCCGCCCTGGAGAGGGCAGAGGCAGAGGATGCCCGGGCTTTGATGCTTCTCCTGGACACGCCGGGTGGAGGTCTGGCCGAGACCACTGAGATCCTGAGGCTCATAGATGAGTCGGATATTCCGGTCATCGGCTATGTCCATCCGGAGGGAGCTGCAGCCTGGTCTGCAGGCACGATCATCCTGATCGGCTCCGATATAGCGGCGATGGCTCCCCATACCATCATCGGTTCGGCTCAGCCGGTACAGTTCTCGCCTACCGGAAGCACCGTGCCGGTAAATGATAGCAAGACCACCAATGCCATAGTGGCGATGATAGAGGAGAAGGCGCGAAAGCATGGCCGGAACACCACCGCTGCCAGGGAGTTTGTCCTCTCCAACCTGAACCTCAATGCCGATGAGGCAATGAAATACCGGGTGGTCGAGCACATCGCCCCCACCCCAGAGGAGCTCCTGGCCCAGATCAATGGCACCAGTATCAAAGACGCCACACTGATCACCAAGGATGCGAAGCTCGAGGCCTTCGAGCCACCGCTGAATCTGCAATTCCTAAAGATGCTCTCCGATCCCACTATTGCCGGGCTTTTAATGCTGATCGGCCTTTATTCCCTCATCTTCGGCTTCTCCAGCCCAGGAATGGGAGCGGAGGTCTTCGGCCTGATCGCTCTGGCCATGGGGCTTATCGGTCTCGGATTCAATGTGAACATCGGCGCCATATTTCTCATTCTCCTGGGATTGGGACTGATCCTGGCGGAGCTGCACAGTCATACCTTCGGCATCCTGGCGGTGGCGGGGCTTGTCTGTGTGATAGCGGGCAGCATATTGTTTGTGCCGACCAGCTTTCCGGAATGGTACGTCCCAGGAAGCTACCAGCGGTCAATGGCCCTGGCCCTGATCCTGCCCTCGCTCATATTGGGATTGTTCATGGCCTTTGCCATTTACAAGGTGGCTCAAGCCCGTTTTGCTCCTATGGTGATCGATGTCTTCGAGGGAGAGGAGGCAGTGGCCATAGACCGGCTGGATCCCAAGGGCTATGTTCTCTTTCAGGGAGAATACTGGCTGGCAGAGGCGGAAGGGACGGTGGAGAAGGGAGAGAAGGTGATTATAGTGGCCAGGGGAGGGGGCCAGCTGAAGGTTAGAGCCGGGCCGAAGTAAGCTGCTCTCTCCAGTATTCCCCCAAATGCTTTAGATACCTGGCCAGCGTAACTCGTCTCAGAATGCCCGCAGATCCTGTTGCCAAATGGGAGGAGTTCCTCCGGTCCCGATATTGGGATGATATCTTAAAGCTAGCTGACTCCTATCCGGACGAGCGCAGCCTCAAAATCCAGTTCTCAGACCTGGAAAAGTTCGATCCGGATTTCGCAGAGGAGCTTATGGAGAATCCGGATGAGACCATAGAGGCTGCCCGGACCGCCATCCTGGAGCTGGATCTGCCCATGGACGTCTATTTGGATCGAGCCCATGTGCGAATAGTCGAGCTTCCAAGGAATTTCAAGACCCGCGAGCTTCGCTCTGACCATATAGGCAAGCTCCTGGCCATAGACGGGCTGGTGAGGACGGCCACCGAGGTCAGGCCGAAGATAGTATCCGCCGCATTCCAGTGCCAAAGATGCGGCTTTACCTTCTTTAAAGAGCAGACAGGAAACAAATTCGAGGACCAGAACCTGAAGTGCATGAACCAGGCCTGTGATCGGGGCGGCCCCTTCAAGCTCTTGCTCGCTCAGTCCAAGTTCGTCGATGCCCAGAAGATCAGAGTGCAGGAGTCGCCCGAGGACCTGCGCGGCGGCCAGCAGCCCCAAACCCTGGATGTCGAATTGGAGGACGACCTCGCAGGCCGGATCTTTCCTGGCGATAGGGTGATTGTGAATGGTGTTTTGAAGTCCTATCAGAGGACCAATCCCCAGCAGGGAAAGAGCACCTACTTCGATCTATTCCATAAGGGGGTATCGGTGGAGATGAAAGACCAGGAGTTCGAGGAGATAGATATCTCTGCTGAGGACGAGGAGGCGATCATGGAGATGTCTCGCGATCCCGAGATCTATGAGAAGATCAAGGACTCCATTGCCCCCTCCATATACGGCTATGATGATGTCAAAGAGGCTCTGGGCCTGCAGCTGGTATCGGGGTTCGAGAAGCATCTCCCGGACGGAGCGCGCATCAGAGGAGACATTCACATCCTGCTGGTGGGCGATCCGGGCATCGCAAAATCGCAGCTCTTGAGGTATATGGTAAAGCTCTCCCCCCGGGGGATTTACACCTCGGGAAAGAGCTCTACCTCTGCCGGCCTTACTGCCACTGCGGTCAAGGACGAGCTGGGTGACGGTCGCTGGACCATAGAGGCCGGGGCCCTGGTCCTGGCAGATAAGGGGATCGCCGCCATCGATGAGATGGACAAGATGAACAACGAGGACAAGAGCGCCCTGCATGAGGCCATGGAGCAGCAGACGATAAGCGTCGCCAAAGCCGGGGTGATGGCCACCCTGAAGTCCCGCTGCTCGCTTCTTGCCGCGGCCAATCCAAAGCTGGGGAGGTTCGATAAATACGAGCCCATTGCCCCTCAGATCAACCTCACCCCTGCTCTCATGTCCCGTTTCGATCTGATCTTTGTTCTCACCGATGACCCGGACACCAAGAGGGATTCTGCTATCGCCGAGCATATCCTGAAGAGCAATTACGCCGGAGAGCTCTCTACCCAAAAGCCCTGGAACCCGGAGATATCCCAGGAGGACATCGATAATGCCCTCACTGTGATCGAGCCGGCGATCGATCCCGAGATGCTGAGAAAATATGTGGCCTACGCTCGCAAGAACGTTTTTCCCACCCTTACCGAGGAGGCAAAGGAGTTTTTCCTGAACTATTATGTCGGCCTCAGGACCCAGGGGCAGGACTCGAACAAGCCCGTTCCGGTCACCGCCCGGCAGCTGGAGGCGCTCATAAGATTGGGCGAGGCAAGCGCCAGGCTGCGGCTGAGCCGTGAGGTGACTGGAGTTGATGCCCAGCGTGTGGTCAAAATCCTTGAGGCCTGTCTTCGTAAGGTGGGGGTAGATCCGGAGACGGGCTTTTTGGATGCGGATATCATCGCCTCGGGCACCACCAAGAGCACCCGGGATAGAACAAAATCAGTGATGGACATCATAAAAGAGGTCAGCCGGGAGAACCAGGGCCCTGCGCCAAGAGAGGACGTTCTGAATAGAGCAGAGGAGCTGGGCATAGAAAGGTCTAAAGCGGAGGAGATCATCGACCGGATGAGAAGAGATGGAGACGTCTTCGAGCCCAGGCCAGGGATGCTGAAGCTGCCCTGAGGTTGAAGAGATGGAAATGGAAGATAGCAATATACAGTTCCGCAGGAAAGCGGTGGATGAGAGAGATGAGGAAGAGACTGCCCAGATATGCCTCAAGACCTACAGGCATGGAGCAGAGACTCTGATTGCCGTCTGTGATTGCGATATACTTGGACGTGAGTTTAGAGAGGGTAATTTGCATATCGAGGTTTGTTCCGATTTTTATGGAGATGAAAAGGCCAGCTTGTCCGAGGTTGAGGACGCCCTCCGGGGGGCGACCATGGCCAATCTCGTTGGATGCAAAGTGGTAAAGCATGCCATTCTTTTGGGCTGGGTGGATGAAGATAACGTCCTCTCCATCGATGGAGTCCTCTATGCCCAAATGGTGAGAATGTGATGCAGACCCTATGTCCCAAATGCGGCCAGCCTGCAGAAGACGGGCTCTGTCCGCAGTGTCGCATGAATTCTATAAGGCTTATCCAGTTCCCGGATGTGGTGGAGGTTGTGATCTGCTCTGTATGTGGCTCCCAGCAGATAAAGGGAAAGTGGCAGTTCCCAGACAGCCGCTCCATAGAGGATCTGGCCGCGGGAGCAGCTGCTGATTCTGTTTGGCTTCACCATGAGTTCATTCATCCGAATATCGAGGTTGACCTCCGAAAGGTGGGAGCCACTCGTTATATTGCCGGGATGAGGATCCGGGGAAGCTTCATGGAGCAGATGGTGGAGGAGACCGGCGAGGTCCCCGTGAGGATCAAGCTGGTGGCCTGCGAGCGCTGCAGCCGCATGGCAGGGAAGTACTTCCAGTCCACAGTGCAGCTGCGAGGAAATGGCAGCAGACCCATTTCCTCCCGGGAGATGGAGGAGTGCCGGAGGATGGCTCAGGATATGGCCGATGCAGGCTATCGGGGAGGCGATCAGCTATCCTTCATCCAGGATATGAAAGAGGTCAAGGGCGGACTGGACATAATTTTGGGATCGACCCAACTGGGCAGGCGCATGGCCAGGGCAGTGCAGGAGCGGTTCGGCGGCAAGCTGCTGGAAACATGCAAGCTGGTGGGGAAGAAGGAGAATCGCGATGTTTACCGCTCCACATTGCTGGTCAGGTTTCCCCGACTTAGAAGAGGAGATATCGTATCCCACCGCGGCTCGCTCTGCATGGTCACGGGATTTGATGGCAAGAACACTCTGTCGACCTCCCTGAACGAAGGTCACCGGTCCTGCATGTCCGAGGAGGTCTCTGGCGAGGTACGTGTGCTGGGGAACAGGGCAGATGCCATGAAGGCAGTAGTCATCTCCAAAGATGATGATGTCCTGGAGATCATGGACCCGGAGACATTCCGCTCTGCCCTCGCGTCTCGTCCCCGAGGCCTGGAGGTGGAGCCTGGAGAAGAGGTGGAGGTAGTACGAACAGCGGACGGATTTATAGTATTGTAGGAGCTTTTATATATCTTGAGTCGATCTGCCCCTCTCCTCTTCACTTCCTCTCTACCACAAAGTTCTTAAACTAGATTCGTGCAATTTTACTTGGTAGAAGTACACATTTGAGCTTCAAATCTCATAATAATTAAGCCTCCAGTAAACTTGAGGCGATGAAATGCCAGCAAAGCGAGGAAGAAAATGCTCATGTGTGGGCATTTCTATCAGATGTTCCATGATGATGACAATTGGACGCTGAAGTAGTTGGATAAATTCACATTCACCATCATTCAATGCTCATTGCCTGCCTGAGATTAGGCATGGCCGGAACGGCGACATTTGGTCGCGAAAAATGGCCCCCTTTGGTTATTGGTAGCTTTGGCTGTAAGATGTTGGTGTGACTTTTATTTAACTATTAAAAATTAAAAGGGGTCATATAATCATGCAGAATGTTGATACCACTAAATATGTCATTTATGCGGATATAACTGCAGAGGGGATAGTGGAGCGGCCAGATGTGGTCGGCGCCATCTTTGGTCAGACGGAAGGTCTCCTCGGAAGCGACCTTGACCTGCGAGACCTTCAAAAGACAGGAAGGTTGGGCAGAATCGATGTGCAAATCACATCCAGCGGGGGAAAGTCGAGCGGCACCATTTCAATTCCCTCAAGCTTCGATAAGGTCGAGACTGCCATACTTGCTGCCGCTCTGGAGACCATTGACCGGGTTGGGCCCTGCATTGCCAGAATAGCCATTAATCGCATCGAGGACGTACGCGCCTCCAAGAGGAGATACGTAATAGAGAGGGCCAAGCGGATCCTGGTGGAGATGTTCGATGAGAACATCCTGGAGACGGAGGAGATCACAGAGGAGATAAAGCAGTCAGTCCGGGTGGAGGAGATAATCCATTTGGGCAAGGACAACCTCCCCGCCGGACCCAATGTCCTGGACTCGGACGCCATTTTAGTGGTTGAGGGCAGGGCGGATGTGCTCAATCTGCTCAAGTACGGCATCAAGAACGCCGTAGCTGTGGGCGGAACCAATGTTCCTCCCACCATTGCCGACCTCTGCGCTAAGAAGGTGGTGACCGCCTTTACCGATGGCGACCGGGGCGGCGAGCTGATAGTAAAAGAGCTTCTCCAGGTAGCAGATATCGATTATGTGGCCAGGGCACCGGACGGGAAGAGCGTCGAGGATATGACCCAGAAGGAGATCGTCCGCGCTCTGCGCCAGAAGATCCCGGTGGAGCAGGTGCTCGATCAGTACAAGATCAAGAACCAGCCCCGGAAGAGAAGGGAGATCACCACCAAGAGGAAGAGCCTAATCCGGGAGAGGCCGCTATGCGTGAGAAATGCCGCGGAGAGGGCAGAGGCCATACCCCCCCGCAGAATCGTCCCCAGGGAGGTAGTGCCCAAATCGGCTCCCGTGGTGGAGGAGATAGTGGTCGCCGCCCCGCAGGAGCCTGCTCCCAAGCCCGAGCCAGAACGGGAATGGTTCCGGCAGCATATGGATGAGCTGGACGGGACCCTTTGCGCGAGGCTCATGGACAAGAACCATAACGTCCTCCGGGAGGTGGCAGTGAGGGACCTGGCCAGAGAGCTGAAGGACTCCAATGGAGATGTCAACGGTGTGATATTCGATGGCGTAGTAACCCAACGCGTCCTGGATATCGCTGCCGATAAGGGCCTGGAGTATCTGATCGGCGCCAAGATGGGCAATATAGTGAAAAGCCCCTCATGCGTAAAAGTGGTCACTAAAGAGGCATAGCATTTCGCCTCTTTTTATTTTTCAAGAACTTTTTTTATCAGTAACGAGGCGGGTTTTCATGGAATTCAAGCAGTGCATTGTTATCAGAGAGGATCTGAAGCTATCGGCGGGAAAGCTGGCGGTGCAGGTGGCTCATGCAGCAGTGATGGCGGTGGAGAGGGCGGAGAAGATGGACCGGTCAGTTGTCTCCGAATGGAAAGCAGAGGGCCAGAAGAAGGTGGTCTTGCGGGTTTCGGGCGTCTCTGACCTCTTCCGCCTGCGTGAGGATGCAGAGAGGGCGGGAATACCCTCGGCCATTGTAGCTGATGCTGGCCTGACTGAGATCCCTCCCGGCACCATAACCGCCCTGGGCCTGGGCCCAGCTCACGGGAAAATGATGGATAAGGTTACTGGCAAGCTCAGGCTGGTCTGAGGGACGATGAAACTGGCAAGCGAGCAGGACAGATTTCTGGGCATGGACTACTACATCACCGACAGTCCTGGCTGTGGAGGTATAATCAGAAGAAATCCCGAGGACTTTTTGGTGGTGGAGGTCTTCGAGGACCTCCGCTATGAAGGGGGAAGGTACCTGGTCATAGAGGTGGAGAAGACTGACTGGGATACCCATCACCTCATCCGGGAGATGTCCAGGCATTTGCGTATCAGCCAGAAGAGGTTCGGCTGGGCAGGGACAAAGGACAAGAGGGCAGTAACCAGGCAGAGGATCAGCATCATGAATCTGGATGAATCGGAGCTCGATAGGATCCGCCTCCCCGACATCAAGATAAATGTGCTGGGCAGGACGAACAGGGCAGTAGGTCTGGGCGACCTTTTGGGCAACCGCTTCTCCATCACCATTCGAGAGCTCTCCTGCCCCGATCCGGCCCGTAGCCTCGCCTCCGTCAGCGAGGAGATCAAGAGGCACAAGGGGGTTGCAAACTACTTCGGTGTGCAGAGGTTTGGAGACATAAGGCCGATAACCCATCTGGTGGGCGAAGCCCTGGCCAGGGGAAAGGCCGAAGAGGCTGCCCGCATATTTCTTGCCCTGCCCTATGCTGGAGAGCAGGAGAGGACGAGAGAGGCGAGAGAGAGGCTGTGGGAAAGCGGGGATATCCAGGCCGCCCGCAATGATTTTCCAGGCTATTTGCACCATGAACTGGCCATGCTCAACTATCTGGCCGAGCATCCTGGTGACTATGCCCATTCCTTTGATGTTCTTTCCGTCAATTTGAAGCGGCTCTTTGTGCATGCCTATCAGTCATACCTCTTCAACCGCATACTCAGCCTCCGACTGGCAAAGTCGATGCCTCTGGACGAGGCTCTTGTTGGGGATGTGGTCTGCTTCTCCAAAGGGGGCATGCCAGATATGGACAAAAACCAGGAGGTGACTGAGGATAACCTGGAGGCGGTAGCTCGTCTGGTGAATAGGGGCCGGGCATTTGTCACCCTGCCCCTGATCGGATTTGAGAGCCGTCTGGCAGAGGGCAGACAGGGAGAGATCGAAAGACAGGTCCTGCAGGAGGAGGACATTTTGCCGGAGGGCTTCAAGGTTGTGGAGAATCCAGACCTGGGCTCGCGGGGCACGAGAAGAACAGCTCTCTGCCCGGTCGATCCAAAGATCAGGGTGGAGAGGGATTCAGCCCAGCTGGAATTCATCCTGCCCAAAGGGAGCTATGCCACTGTGGTGCTGAGAGAGTATATGAAAGATGCTAGTTGATGATTAAGCGTGACAAGTTGTTGTCTGAAATCAATAAATGCAAAAGACGTCTTATGAATTAGAGCCTGTAACATAAAGCCAGCTTTGTATTGATCTCATGCCTTAGTGTGCCATCAGCCTCTCCAAAAAGCCCCTCAATGAACCATTTCTTCAAAGTTGCAAGCACACTCAGCTTTATAACGGAATCGCGCTTTAGTCCAGTTGCTTCAAAAAAGGAGTCACTTCTCAAGACCAAAACATCTGTTTTCGTGGGTACGATTGGAACTCTGGAAGATATGTAGGCCAAAACTACCTCATCCTTCTCTTCATGAAGCACCAGAGCTGGCCTGGGCTTGGCATTAGTCATATCAGTGTATGGGAACCGCACGAAAACAATATCGCCCTTCATTTGTATCTTATTTTTACATCTTCGATTGAATAGGTATCAGGTTCATCCTCAATGAGCTTGGCTATTGTGGATGCGGAGAGCTTGGTGAAGGCTTCTCTGATATTCTCCTCCGGTTCTTCTGCACCTTCATCGGCGATGAAAACTTTGCCCCGGGAGTATTTCCTAGGATCTATGCCCTCACACATGAGCTAACCCATGCGAGTCTTTTAATAAATACCTTTTCTGCCAGATAAGCCAGAAGACATAGACATCTTGTACATCCCATCAATTTTAAGACCGATAGAATCGTATAATCTGCTCTCGGACCTGTCGTTTTCTGCTCCACTCATAGCCAGGCTGGGCGGGGATGATGCATTGCGGGAGACAATAGAGGCCATAAAAGACGTGGGGCGATGGTGGCCTCAATGGATGATATCGCCATATTTATTGGCCGAGAGAATATCATTCTTTTTTTTAAGGTGCCACACCAGTCAGCCCGCTGGAATTTAGCAATCGTTTTGGCGCACTGAAGGCCATAGTCATGCGGCATATCCACGGGTATAAGCTATGTTACCGCTGATCTCATCTGCTATTAAGCATTTATCAAGCGCCTTTTTTCTGAAGTCCCGCGAGTCGGCCCTTCGGGCCTCCCGCGGTTGTGCTCTTAGCGCACTCCAGGCAGTGCGGGCCCCTCTAACCTCGCGTCCGCGGGGGACAATCTATGCTGCTATGCCCTTTATCCTTGAGCGAATTCGAGACGCATCAAGACATAAAGATGCAAAAACTGACCGCCGACATCAGGATTATCCTGAGGAGCAAGTGCGTCAATCCTGCTCAATCTTAAGCTGCCTAGGTATCCGAGCCTGCCCGGCGTTGAGGGCGCCAACCGTGGGAGGGCCAGCAGGCTAGACTCGCGGGCGCTCAGTAAGAATGTGCAAAAACGGATGTTAACTGGTCAAAACCTTTTGTGACAATCTAAAAACCAAAAGAGCAAATGCTTCAACTTCATTGTGCATCAGAGGATTTATGAGAGGAGATCATCAATACAGCTTTCGAGGTTCAAGGCGTGCAACTAGAATTAGAAGATCCTTATGTGGTGGTCTACAAGCAGATCCATGCCGTAGTCGATGATGATGCTAAAAGGGTGGAGCTTTTGGAGAGGTCCTCATGCTATGGCGGATCGGCCTGGGCCAGATATCATTACTCCCGCGGTCCCCTGGTCATAAGCTCATGCAACCAGGGCGAGTGGTTCCGCTATATGCTCAACCCCGGAAACGTTGACCTGGACCTTGTCTCATCCAAGCGGTCCGCAGGTATCGAATCGGTTAAAGTGTCCGGCTCAGAGGTGGAGGTCACTTACGCCGGTTTGGGCGGCGGCGGTGTGGGGGCCACCCTATCCCGTGCCCGGGCTGAGGATGTGCTGAGATATGATGCTACTGAATGCGGCGGGGGTAGGGTAGCCCGGGGGGCCATAGTCCTGCCCAGAAGGGAGAGGATGATCATCGGGGTTGATGACACCGACTCCAAGACCGTGGGAGCCACCTGGTCTTTGATTCATAACATCGCCCAGAAGGTCGACCGGCCTGAGGCCCGCTATATCTCCCACTCCCTGGTGCAGCTATTTCCCGTGCCCACCAAGACCCAGAACTGCGTCTCCACGGTGGTGGAGTTCGCCTGCTTGCCGGGAAGAGGAGAGGGCATGCTGGGTGATTTCCGGGCATTGTTGCAGAAATACACCGTATCCGAGCAGACGGGGATGGCAGTGTTCAGGGATTTCGATCCCTCAGAGCTGCTGGCTTTCGGTCTGAGATGCAAAAAGGAGAGGGTGAGTTATGAGGATGCGGTCAAGGTCGCACAGGAGGCGGGAGTGCAGATCATCATGAAAGGTCAGGGCCTGATCGGTGCTATTGCTGCTCTGCCCTTCAATGCCCAGCCGGACGAGTCCATAATCCCCGGAACGGCATGAAGGGGCTGGACGATCTGAAGGGCCTAAACGGCCTCAAGGCCGTCATGCAAGCAGCAGATGATGCAGGAGCTGCATCTCGAACCTATGTGCCAGGCTACCCCATAACCGACCTGGCCGCCAGCCTGAATGCGGAGATCTCCATTAATGAGAAGGTGGCTCTTGAGATCGCCCTGGGGGCTTCAGCCACTGGATTGCGGTCTATGGTGGTGGTCAAGCAGGTGGGGATGAACGCCCTGGCCGACCCCCTGGTGATATCTGCTACCCATAACATCGGCTCAGGACTGGTGTTGATCGCTGGGGACGACCTCGGTCCCCGTGGCTCCCAGGTGGAGATGGACAGCCGGTTTTACGGGCCGCTGGCAAAGCTCCCCCTGCTCGATCCGCGAGATCCCGAGAATCTGTACGCCTCGATCCTGGAGGCCTATTCCCTTTCAGAAGGGCTCAGAGTGCCGGTCATCGTCCGCGTCACCGCCCCTCTCCTGGCAGAAGAGTGTCCCCAGATCTCCTCCCGGCCCACTTTCGGGACGGGGCAGCGATTTAGAAGGCTGGACATGGATCTTACCATGCGTGGCTTGAATCAGAGGCATCATGAAAAAACCATGGCCCGAGCGGCGGAAGCTGCTTTTTCCTCTCCTCTGAACCGGATGAAAAAATGCGCGGGCGGTGTGGGGATCATCGCAAGCGGACGGCCTGCTGTTCTGGCGGAAGGGCTGGAGGTTTCCGGTCTTTATTTGACCTATGTCAACCCACTGCCCTGGGGGCTCATTCGCCAGTTTCTGGATGATCACCAGACCATCCTGGTGGCTGAGGAGCCCGAGCCATTCATCGAATCCATGCTAGGCGGATTGGAGAAGGTGAAAGGAAAGTTAACCGGCCACCTGCCCACTGGAGAGCTGAAACGAGAAGATCTCATTCAGGCAGTGGAGGCTCTAAAGGATGATGCGGACATGCCAGGTGGACCGGTAAAT
Organism: Methanosaeta sp. UBA458; assembly: GCF_002496085.1. Taxonomy (NCBI): domain Archaea; kingdom Methanobacteriati; phylum Methanobacteriota; class Methanomicrobia; order Methanotrichales; family Methanotrichaceae; genus Methanothrix; species Methanosaeta sp. UBA458. The sequence continues at coordinate 18,395 of NZ_DAIK01000009.1, forward strand.
GAGTACGAGACCGTGGCCGGGGGGAGAGGGGGAGTCTGCGAGGACTGCCCCTTCGCCTCCCTCTTTTATGCCCTGCGGGATCTGCATGTGCCTGTGGCAGGCGATGCCGGCTGCTCCATTCGCGCCAGCAGGCTTCCCTATCAGTCGGTGGATGTGGTATACGGCCTGGGCTCCTCGATTGGAGTGGCCTCTGGCTTCAAGGCCAAGGGGATCGCCCTGGTGGGTGATTACGCCCTGGCCCATTCCGGGCTGCAGGGCCTGATCAATGCCCTCTGGCAGAAGCGGGATCTATTGGCGGTCGTCTTAAAGAACGATGTGGCGGCCATGACCGGAGGCCAGGAGGTGCCGGATCTCACTGCCCTTTTAGAGGGATTGCTGCCCACGCGAGGCTTCGATCTTCCTGCAACGGTCCAGGAGGCGGAACAGATCCTCCAGGAGGAGCTGGCCAGAAATGGGCCCTCAGCCATCGTGGCGCGGGGGATCTGCCCCAGATACGCCTCTGATTTGTCCAATCATCAGCCGATCAGCCCGGACATCCGCAGATCTCTGAGCTTGGAGGGGTCTTCATATTGCCCAGATCATTGAATCCATAGGGCGAGATCTTGCTGCAGTAGCCCACCCACCAGTCAAAGACCCGGATCCGGACAGGCTGGTTCATGAAGTTCCCCACAAACCAGAAGTAATGCGGCAATCCCTCCGGGTTGATGCCCTCTCCATTCCCGGTGGTATCCACGATATGATATCCCTCCTCTCCGGGAAGCTTCACCAGGTTGTAAGCATGGCCGGGATGGTCTCCCAGCAAGGGCAGATCATATCCCAGGCTTGCGGCAACCATGGCCTCGCTCTTGTTGTAGCCCGCTTTGCGCAGGGCAGTGGTCAGAGCAGCAGCATAATCCACGCACACCCCCGTCTGCAGGATATTGACTGTAGCATGGGCGGGAAAGAGCCCCAGCACAGCACTGTTCTCGCTCATATTCGTGTCCGAGCGCCAGGCGGAAACTCCCCACTCCTCCTGCCGACAGGAGAGGTTAGCTACATTCTGGTTGAACCCCTCCCGGAAGGATACTGTCCCGGCGAGGCTCGGCCAGGAGGTGCGGGTGCATTCCGGATAGCCGGAGCAGCAGGCCTTGAAAAGTGCATAACCCTGCATATAAACCGCGTCCGGCCCGAAAGCGCGAATGATGTAAAGCCCCCTGCATCTCTTATTGTCGCCATCGGCATGGGCGCGCGCCCAGGCGCAGGCCGGGCTGGAGGCGGTACCGTTGCAGCAGCGCACAGCGTCCAGCACGATGTAGTCTAGGCCGGGATGGCAGACCTCGATCTGCTGGCAGGATTCTGTGTCATTGGGCCAGGTGCCTTGGCAGGGAGTGTCCACCGGATAATATCTGGGCAGGGGAGACACATCGCTGCAGGCCGATGGTGGGGCCACTCCCAGCTCTATGGAATCCCGGCTGGCGCAGCCGGATCCGTCGGTGACGGTGAGAGTGACGGAATGCCATCCGGCTGTCATGCCCCTGCGGGAAAAGGACTGATTGCTGTCCAGGATGCCATCCCGGTCAGACCACCAGAGATACTGGCATGGCTCATTCTCGCAGTCCCGAGCTTGAAAGAGTATGCTCTCCCCCTGAGGAAATGTCCGCACATCCTCCGGCGCGATGATCTCCTCTCGAAGGTCTCCGGAGGATCCTGGATCCAGGGGCGCAGTGGTGCCGGACGCAGAGCGATTTGAACAGTTGCAGCCGTATTCATTTGAAATTCTCCCACCAGCATCATGAGGAACCTGCATGAGCAGAGCGATGGCCCCGAATGCGACCAGGGAAAAGAAGAGGGCATAGAGAAGCCGGCTGCCAAACCTTGCTCCCCGGCCCCGGCCAGTGGGAAGGAAGGCCAGATAGCCATTCAGCAGAACGATCAGTCCGGCAAGGACGAAGAGCACCCCGGGGATGGCCCAGGCCTTCCAGCCATAAGGGAGGGTGGTTATGGCCAGCTGGGCGACCAGAAAGCCGACCAGGCCGGAAAAGAGGA